>JBEKUQ010000319.1:0-4441 GCA_049514835.1 Verrucomicrobiota bacterium
CAATAAGAAAAACTAAAATCAGAAAAACACGAACCCCGGACACGCCATAACGTGCCGGGTTCGTGTGGTTGCGTCCGCTCTGGCCCGCGCCGCGCTTTACGCCACGGCGATCTTGCGCGGCTTGGCCGCTTCCGCCTTGGGCAGCGTCAGGGTCAGGATGCCCTGTTCCATCCGCGCGCTGATTATCAAGGCGTCAATGGCGGGGTCCAGTTCAAACACGCGGCGAAAATCCCCGTCGCTGGATTCACGGTAAAAGGAACCGCTCTCCCCTGGGGCCGGCGCCGCCCGCCGTCCTTCCAGCGTCAGCAGGTTGCCTTCCACGTGCGCGCTCACGCCCTCCTTGCTCACGCCGGGCAATTCGGCCTCCAGCACGTAACCTTCCGGCGTCTCGTAAATGTTCACCACGGGACGGATGAACTCGCGTTCCGTTGCGGCGGCGGCCGGCTGGGCCGGGGCCGCCTGTTCTTCGTTAGTCTTGACAATTGTGTTCATAAATAAATGTTCCTTTTCGTTGCCGGGCCTGGCGCGGACTTTTTCCCGCGCCGGCCCGTTTCCTTCAATCTGTGTCAATTGAATTCAATTTTGATCTGTTTTGGCTTGGCCGCTTCCGCCTTGGCCAGTTCCACCGACAGCACGCCGTCGCGGTAGCCGGCCTGGATGGTCTTGGCATCCACCTGGCAGGGCAGGCTGATGCTTCGCTCGAAGCGCCCAAACCATCGCTCCGACCGCGCCACCCCGTCCTGGTTCTCCTCGCGGCTGCCCTTGCGTTCGCCGGACAGCGTGAGAACGCCATCCTGCAAAGTAATGTTAATGTCCTCCTTCTTCATGCCGGGCAGTTCGGCCTTCACTGTCACGGTGTCTTTGCCGTCATGGAGATCCACCGCCGGAAGCCATCCGCCGGCCCATGCCGACTCAGCGCTGCGGTCCAGGAGGAAATCCGGGCCGCTGTCGAACGATTGGATCAGTTGGCTCAAATCGTCGGGCAGGAAGATACTCCGCTGCCGCGGCGCCAAGCCATATCCTTCGGGTCTTTGCCATTTTGTAAGTGTCATAATCAATCAATCCTTTCTGATTTCTTGTTCTCGTCGTCAGTTTCAAACGCAATCGTGTTTTCCACCGAACGCCTTTATAGCGATTGCCATGCCAACGATTGTCCCGCTCTGCTAGTGATTACATAACATGTTAAGAATACGTCATTTACGAATAGTTATTGAAATCACGGAGAATCAGAAACAGTGACATTATGGCTCTTATTCGAGATTCAATCAGCCATTCAAGTGAGTCATTGTGGCCCATTATTCGGTAAGACGGCGACCGATTCTCCCTCACCTCCAACCCTCCAGGAGTCTCATGTGGCCTATGAGTCCCGTCCTCAGCCCGCGCTGCAATTACTTCACCGTGACCGGGAAGCTGGCTTGGGCGTGGTTGGTTGGGCCGACGATCAACAGTGTCCCCTGCCAATCGCCGACTATCTGCGGTTGCACATTGATGCGATACTGGCCCGGCGTGGAGGTGCGCAGGGCTTTGAAAGTGCTTTTCATGATCGCGCCCGGCCCGGCCAGACGGAGTTCAAACCGGACATCGCCGACATCCGCCAGCTTGCCGCCGGCGTCGCGGAACTCGATGAAGACGTCATTGGCGGCCGGTCCCAAATGCCCTTCCGACGTGAAAAAATTGGCCGTCAGATTCGTAATCGGCGTGCTGACAAACGGAGGCCCGGACATGACGCGCACCGGCGGCGGTTTGCCGTGGTTCCACTCCAAATAAAGCACCACCCCCAGCACCACCGCCACCGGCAGCAGATAAAATACCTTCAAGAAAGCCTTCACATCACGGCGGCAAAAGGCAGGGCGGGCAGTCCCCTGCCCGCCGTCGCATCCCATCCAGAAAGACTGAAACATCGCCATTCATCCTCCGAAACACTGCCATCATCAACCCCAGCGCGCAAGCCCCTCCCCGGCTTTCAGAACAGCTTTCATATCTCACGCCCAAATTCCTTTCTTGCAACATACGAACCGGCGGTTGTATGTTAAATCAATATGTCGTTGATTGTGCACAACTTGCGGCTTTCGATTTTGTCATTTCCAGTTTGCGAACCAGCCCTTGGATAATAAAAGTTGACCACATCAAACGCCATGCACATTTACTGGTCACTGCGCCAAGTGCCCGAACTTGCGCATCTCGCCCCCGCCGACCGCAAGCGGGTTCACCAAGCCTGTCTGCGACGATGTTTTTTGCGCGCCCCCGCCACGCGGCGGACCTTGTGCGCTTACTTGATGCTCATTCTTTGTCCCGGTGCGTTCGTCGGTCTCACGACCTGGCTTGTCCAAGCGTTTGGCGGCACGACGCCAACCTGGCTGCTTATTTTGATTGCGCTGGCCGGATTTGAGCTTGGGCATTTTGTTTTCTCGCGCCTCGCCATGGCCTACCTGCGGCAGTTTTATTCGGACTACATTCAGGACGAGTACCGCCTGAAGCCGGCTCATTAAGGTTCGCCAAGAGACAATTTGCGAATCTTTTCGAAGAGGACGTCAGGAATATTTGATTCCTTGTTCCGAAGCGCCCGAACCTGCATCCTCCACTATCATGCAAATCCTGCGACAGGTCGTCCGCCTGACGATATTTTTCGTTTGCCTCTCCCCTGCCCTGTTGCAAGCGGCCGGGGTCTTTGCCGTCCGTGATTACGGCGCCAAAGGCGATGGCACCAACGATGATACCGCCGCCTTTCAAAAAGCCCTCGATGCCGCCGGCCAGGCGGGCGGTGGCACCGTCCTGGCCGACCGCGGAAACTACTTTTTTGCCGGGCATCTCACCGTGCCCAACGCCGTCACCCTGCAAGGCCTCTGGAAGTCCGTCCCGTCCCATCTGGGTCTTCGGGATCGCGATCGCGAAAAACCGACGGATGAAGGCACGACCTTTCTGATCACGGAAAACGAAGGAAACGAAAGCGGCCCTCCGTTTATCAGACTCAACGACAACAGCACCTTGAGCGGCGTCGTTCTTTACTACCCGCTGCAAAAATCCGGCGCGGAGCCCAAGGCCTATCCTTATGCCATCGCGAGCCGGGGCAAAAACCCCGCCGTGCTGGACGTGGAAATGCTCAACCCCTACAACGGGATTGACACGAGCGGCAGCGAGCGGCATTTGCTGCGCAACATATCCGGGCAACCCCTGCGGCGCGGGGTCTATGTGGACAACATTCTTGACATTGGCCGGATCGAAAACGTGCATTTCAATCCCTGGTGGAGCGGAGCGGGCAACAGCGCCGCCTACCAATGGCAGATGGAAAATGGCGAAGCTTTCGTCTTCGGGCGGAGCGACTGGGAATATGTGCTGAACACCTTTTGCTATGGCTACAAGATCGGCTACAAATTCATCCACACGGCCCGCGGCGAGTGCAACGGGAATTTTCTTGGCCTCGGCGCCGATGATTGTTTGACGGCCGTGCTGGTCGAGCAATCCGCCCCCTATGGCCTGCTCATCGGCAACGGCGAATTCACCTCGTTCCACGGACCGGACCCAACCGAGGTGGAGGTGGGACCGGCCAACCGCGGTGTCGTGCGCTTTTCCAATTGCGCTTTTTGGGGGCCTTGCCAACAAATCGCCAAAATCGCGGGCGGCGGCACCGTCGGATTTTCCGATTGCACCTTTTGCGATTGGGACCACAACAACGAGGGGCGCGCGGCGGTGCAGGCGGCCGGCGGCAGCCTGCTGGTGCGCGGTTGCGAGTTTCAGAAGGACAAAACGCAGGTGGATCTTGGCACCAATGTGCAGCGGGCCGTGATTTCGGACAACCTCATCCGGGGCAAATTGCGCGTCGCCAATCACAGCGCGCGCAGATTCCAAATCCACGACAACGCGTCCGACGCGCCAGACGCGGCGCAGCCTTGAACCGGAAATCAACCCATCCTGTTCAGATGTTCGCTTCTGCATTCTGCATTCTGCATTTTTCTCCGCGTTCACCGTCGTTGCCAGTTGCCCGCGGGCATTGTAAAGTGCAACGGAATTTAATTTAATGTGAAAGCCATGACACGCCGGGAAGTTCTCGACCTATATTTTGTGGAGGCGCGGTCCAAGCTGGTGGATGTTGCCGCCTTCCTGGATCGCGTCCAACGCGCCGGGGGCGCGGATGATTTCCGCCTCAAGTCCTTTCGCGCCGCGCTGGGCCATTTGCGCTCCGCCGCTCCCGACCGCGCCCGCCGCGTGCTCGTCAGCCTGAGCGATCCCACCATCCAGCCCGCCAAGGCCGCCGGCAGCAAAAGCGCCTGCGGCGCCTGGCCGGGCAAAATGACAAAGACTCCGCCTCCGCCAAAACCGCCGCGGCCACGGAAGGCGGCCAAGCCTTGACAAGTCCCGGCCTCGCCCATCCGCAGCCCGCCATTAAATCCATGCGCTTCATTGAACCCCACGCCCACATGGTCAGCCGCACCACCGACGATTA
>JBEKUQ010000320.1:0-4429 GCA_049514835.1 Verrucomicrobiota bacterium
TTGGCGCCGAGGTCGTGGTCAACTATCGCATGATGCACGGCAAGACCTCGCCCATTCAACACAACGGTCGCGACCTTTTCCGCGGCATGACCAATCCATTTGCGGCGACGCGCTATCATTCGCTGGTGATCAAGCGCGATACGCTGCCCGACTGTCTGGAAATTACGGCCGAGACCGCCGAAGGCGAAATCATGGGGGTGCGGCACAAGAGTTACCCGATCTGGGGCGTGCAGTTTCATCCAGAGAGCATCCTGACGGAAAACGGCCGGCAAATCCTGAAGAACTTCCTTGCGCTCTGAGCACGAGGACGGAAGAGGGCGACTAATTTGGAGTGCGGGAAGCTCGGTCCCGCTTTCGATCATGCAGGAAGTGCCGGGAATAAAGCGGCGGCAAGCCGCCGCAGTCCAAAGAAACCAACGATTTCATGTCAATCAGACCGCCGTTGCCCGGGCGGCCGCGAACAAAACTCAAAAACGGGCTTGCGCCAGAGGGCGGGCAGAATTATAGTGCTGCAAGCACCGACGATTACACGACGATCAAACTTCGGTCTCGCTGACCGATCCAACACATGTATTTCGGAGCCGACTACCACCCGGAGCACTGGGTCCACCCTTACGCGGGCACCCAGGAGGAACCGGAAGCCCGCTGGAAAAAGGACATTGAATTGATGCTGGCGGCCGGGATCAACTGCGTGCGCATGGGTGAGTTCACCTGGGGAATCTGCGAACCGCAGGAAGGCCATTACGATTTTGGCTGGCTCCGGCGGGTGATGGACCTGATGGGCGACGTCGGCATCCAGGTGGTGCTGGGCACGCCGACCGCCGCGCCGCCGGTCTGGTTGAGCCGCCAGCATCCCGAGATACTTCCGCTGGATGAACGGGGACTGCCGATGAGCGACGGCACGCGGCTGGCCTGTTGTTTGAACAGCGATCTTTACTGGGATTATTCCAAGAAAATTGTCCGCGCCATGGCCGAGGCGCTGGGCAAGCATCCCCAGCTCATTGCCTGGCAAATCCACAATAATATCGGGCTGCATTCGACGATCCCTTGCTTCAACCCGGAGACGCGGCGGGATTGGCACGCGTGGCTCAAGGCCAAATACGAGGATATCGGGCGTCTGAATGATATGATGGGCCTGCGGTTTTGGGGCCAGTTGGTGAACGATTGGTCGCAGGTGCCGATGCCCATGGTGGCGCCGGCGCCGCATAATCCGGCCCTGCTGATGGATTGGCGGCGGTTTTGCAGCGATACCATTGTCGCCTATACGCGCATGCAGGCGGATTTGTTGCGGGAACTGACGCCGCACGCGCCGACCACGAGCAACGTGCGCGTTTTCGGCCAACAAGTTGACTTGTTTGATCTGGCGGGGGTGCTGGACTTTGTTTCGCTCAACAGCAACGCCACCATTCAGTCCAAACCCGCGGTCAACGCCTGTGAAATAGATTTTCTCCGTTCGCTCAAGAAAAGCGGGAGCAAAGCGCCCGGCGGCGAGGAAGGCTGCTGGGTGATCGAACAGCGGGCCGGCCACGTCAACTGGCAGGAGGTCAATTCGCTGGTGCGCCCCGGAGTGGTGCGGCTGTTCACTTATCAATTGCTCTCGCGCGGGGTGGACGCGGTGCTTTATTTCTTTTGGCGGCAGCCGCGGATCGGGACGGAGAAGTTTTATGGCGCCATCCTGTCGCACAACGGACGCGGGGACACGCGGGTTTACCAGGAGGTCAGCCAGATGGGCGAGGAAATCAAACGGCTGGCGCCCGCCTTGGAAGGCACCAAAGTGACGGCGGAAGCGTGCATTCTTTACAGCCATGAAAACGATTGGGCCTTGTCCCTGCCGCGGCAGCCCAACGCCAATTTCAGCCTGCGGAACCACGTGCAGCTTTTCCACAGCGCCCTGCACGACCGGAACATTCCGGTGGATTTCGCGCGGCCGGGGGACGAGCTGTCGCGCTACCGGCTGGTGCTGGCGCCCTCGCTGTGCCTGCTCTCGGGCGCGGAGGCGGACGCGCTGAAATTCTACGTGCAGAACGGCGGGACGCTGGTGGCGACGTGCAACTTCGGCCTGGTGGATGAGCATCACATCGCGGCGGATGACGGTTTTCCTGGGAACCTGACCGATTTGTTCGGGCTGGAGGTGCTGGAGTTCGACCCGATTGAGGCGGAGCATGAGAACCATCTGGCTTTCAAGGGCCAGTTTCACGCCAATCATGCCCATCGCGCCCGGCTCTGGTGCGATGTCATCGCGCCCGGCAGTTGCCAGGTCCTGGCCACGTTCACGCATGATTTCTACGCGAGCCGGCCCGCGGTGACGCTCAACGAATTTGGCCTGGGCCGGGCGATCTATATCGGCACGGTTTCCGACCCGCCTTTTTACGATGATTTGATCTTGTGGCTGCGCACCATGTGCTCGCTGCATCAATTGCTCAAGGTGCCCGACACGGTGGAGGTGAGCATGCGCGAGAAGGCGGGCATGAAGGTGTTTTTCCTGCTCAACCACCAGAGCAGCGCGGTGCGCATCACTTTTTACAAGCCGATGCATGATTTTTTGACGGAGCGGACCATCACCGGCAATTACGACCTGCCTCCCCACGGCGTCCTTGTGCTTGACGAAGTCCATGCCGCCGAGCCCGCGGTCCCGGTGGAAACCCAGGTTCTGGCGGCGGCGGCGCGGCCGGCCGTTTGATCCCGGCGCCCGCCATGCCTGACCGCCCGTTTTCATTTTCACCGCGGCGTTTTCCCCCGCCGCTTTCCTCCCGGCAGCGGGCGCTGGCGCAGTGGCGCGGCTGGAATTGGAGCGGGGATGAGATCGCCCGGCAAGGCTCCGGGAAAAAGGCGGCGGACATCCTGCCGGGCGTGCTGGCCGGATTGCGCATGGAGCGCCGGCAGGCGGAGGCGGAGATCTTGCACGTTTGGACCCATCAACTGGACCCGAACATCGTGGCGCACGCGCGGCCGGCGGGAATCCGCCGCGGGACGTTGTTTGTGGATGTGGACAGCAGTGTTTGGCTGAGCGAGATCGTGCGCTACCGGCGCCGGGAAATTCTGGAGCGGCTGCAGAACAGTTTTGGGCGGGAGTTGATTCGCAAGATTTCCTTCCGGCTGGGGTAGGAGAGGCGGGCCGCTTTCTGTCAATTCTATTTTATGCGGCCCGTTCGTTCTCCGTCGCCGCCGGCCAGTGACCCGGCCAACCTCCCATGAACCCTCACCTCACCCTGACCCTCTCCCCTCCCATCCGCCTTCGCCAAGGCTACGGCGGGACAAGTCGGATGGGAGCGGAGAGGGAACAGCCGACGGAGGCGATTGGTTGCACGGAAGTTAGCCGAGCAGCGACAGGTTCAGGGGAGCGATGCGCAAATTGGGTTCGGGGCAAATATCCGCTTGATTGAGCGCCCGGTCAGGTGCGTTCAGCCCCGGCCGGCGGCGAAGCGTTGGGCGGCGGAGCGGCGGGCGTCCTGGGGGGGAGCTGGAGTTTGAGCCGGAGGTAATTGGCATGTTGGGGCGAAAGATAGCCTTCCATTTGCTCCAGTTCGTAGCGTCGTAATTGGGCCATGGGTTCCAGGGCGATGCGCTTGCCGTTGGGATCCTTGATGCCTCCGGGAAGGCGGCTCATGTAGTTCTGCCAGATCGCCTCGGCCAAGCGGCTGAAATTCTCCGCGCGGCCTTCGTCCTCGCCGATCAAGCAGAGGTACTGCTGCGAGAGCAAGCCCAGGATGACATCGGTCACCTTGTCGTGATCCAGTTCCCCGATCTCGGACTGGATTTGTTGGAAGGCGTATTCTTCAACGGTGAGATTGGTTTCGGGGCCGATGAGGGCGTTGGTGAAGTTGGCCTTCAAGTAGTTGAACCACTCGGAGGCCTCGCGGTCGCGGTTGTATTCATAGAGCAGGACGACGGCCTCCTTGAGGAAATTCTTTTGGGCATTCTGCACGATGGTTTTGAGGTTGGGCAATTCCTGGGCGGTCCGTTCGTAGGAGGCGTTGACCTTGGGGACGAGGTCCAAATCGGGCCAAAGAATGAAATTCTCGTCGGTGACATTGGTGACCCAGGAGGGCAGGGCGCCGCCGCGGCGGCAGACCTGCTGCATGATGGCGTAGGCGAAACGGCGGACCAGGTCCTTGTCCTGCTGGGTGCCGTCGCGCACGCCCATCTCGGCCCAATAAATGGCGTGGGCGTCGGGCAGACGCCAGTCCAGCGGCCCGTAGGTCTTGTCAATTTGCTGGATGAAGGCCGGGTCCATGAAATAAACCTCGCGCAATTTTTTGACGCGTTCGCGCTCCTCCGGCGTCTTGGGGTTGAGGAGGGCCGGGAAGTCGGGATGGCCGCCCAGGACGTCCTGCATGAGCCGGGCCCACTGGATTTTGTAGTAGCGGTGGGCGTCGTCGAGGTTCTGGCCGATTTTATGGCGGAAGATCCAGGAGAGGTCCTGGTAGAT
>JBEKUQ010000321.1:0-4428 GCA_049514835.1 Verrucomicrobiota bacterium
AAGATCAATGGCACGAGGAAGCCGCCGCCCTGGTGCGGCGGGCCTTGCGCGAGGCCAACCAGGACATCTCCGATGAAGCCCTGGCCCAACTGCTCACTTTCACCGGGCCGCAGCCCCGCCAGTTGGCCGGCGAAGTGGAGAAGCTCATCTTGTTTGCCGGCGCACGGACCACGATCGAGGCCGGGGACGTCGCCGCCATCGTCACCCGCAGCAAACAGGCGCGCGCCTTTGCCCTGGGCGACGCCCTGGGCGACCGGGATCTGGCCGCCGTGCTGCAACGTCTGGATGAGGAATTATGGGAAATCCGGCGCGACAGCAAACGCAACGAAATCGGCCTGCTTTATGGTTTGATCAGCAAGGTCCGCAACCTCCTTCTGGTCAAGGAAATGGTGGGGCAAGGCTGGTTGAAGCCGGAAAAGGATTTCAACCGGTTCAAAAGCCAGTTGGCCCGGGTGTCGTCCGACGCCCTGCCCGAGGACCGCAAATTCAATCCATTGGCCAACCACCCGTTTGTCTTGTTCCGCGCGCTGGGGCAGTCGCGCCACTATACCCAGGCCGAATTGATCCAGGCCATGGACCTGCTGCTGCAATGCAACCAAAAACTCATCTCCCGCAATCTGGATCCCTCCCTGCTCCTGCAACAAACCCTCATCCAAATAGTCAGCCGTCCCGCCGCGCCGCGCGCCGCGCCCCTCCGGGCGGCGGCTTGACACCCCGCTCCGCCCGCTCGATTTTAATGCGTCGCTGTCATGGATAATTCATCGGCCAAAATGATGGTGGCGGTCTTTGACCGGACGGTCTGCCTCCAGGTCAGCGGACGGGCGGATTTCACCTGCACCGTGGACTTGAAAAAACTGATCGCCGAACTGTGGGAGCGCGGCTACTCCCATTTCCTGTTCGACCTCTGCGGGTGCCGCATGATGGACAGCACCTTCCTGGGCGTTTTGGCCGGCATCAGCCTGCAATTATCCGCCGCCGACGGCGAGTCCCAGCCGTTGGAATTGATCAACGCCAACCCGCGCGTGCGCGAAACCCTGGAAAACCTGGGCGTGGCCCATCTCTTCAAAATCGGCGGCTCCGCCGGCCCCTTGTCCGACAAATTTGAGCCGCTGTCCCAGGGCGATCCGGCCAGCGCCGTGGAACTGGCCCGCACCTGCCTGAAGGCCCACGAGACCTTGATCGAGCTGAATCCGGCCAACGCCCAAAAATTCAAGGACGTCGCCCAATTTCTGGCGGAAGACCTCAAACGGCTGGAAATCAGCCAGAAGCAGTGAAAACGCGCACCGCGCGCCCTCACGGTTGGCCGGGGGGCAGGCCTCTGCCGCCGCCCATGCGCTTCATCATCTCCTGCTGCATCATCGTCATCATGTCGTCATATTTCTTGAAGCCGGCCGGCGGTTCAAATTGAGCGGCTTCGGGTTTGTCAAGCTTCACGTCTTTGAAAAGCATGGTTGTCGTCCTGCCGGCCTTGGGCTGCGTCTCGACCTTTACAGGGAAGTTCTTCAGATCGGTCGCATTCCACACCGTGGACTCGTGCGCATTTCCCTCTTTGTCCGTGACGACGACTTTGTTCTTCACGCAGGCGTGGCCGTCCACGCTTTCCTTGCCCATTTCGGTAATCTCGCTTTTGTAATCCGATGGGGATTTGGCGGCGTCGGCATCTTGCAGCGGGGTTTCGACGTAGGCCTGCAGACCGGCATAAATCAGGCACGAGATTTTTTTGTCGGGACGGCTGATGGTGGTTATTTTATCCATGCCCATCTGCTTCAACTGCTCGGCGGCCTGCGGCGGCATATTGCTGTTTTTCATTTCCGACAGATCCATGTCGAACCGCATTTTGCCATCGAGATAGGCGATTTTGCCCTGAATGGTCATGTCGGAGCCAGCGTGCATTTCGAGCGTGGCGGAAAACGCGGAGTTTTCGCCGAGAATTTTCGCCATGTCGCCTCCCAACTGCGGGCCGGAGGGAGGACCGCCCATGCCGCCGCGCATGCCGGGTTGCGCCTGTGTGGTAATGAGTGTAAGGGACGAAATCGCGCCGATGAGAGCAAGGATATATTTTTTCATGGTGGGTTGATTGCCTGTATTGCGGTGGTGAATAACAGCCGGCCGGCCAGGATGGCAAGCTAAATGAGCGGTCTCAAGCCGGGATGGACATGGCGGCACGGACGCCCCAGCTTGACGCCCGCGCCGGGGGCGGCTATTGTCACCTTGTGCGGGGAGCTGGCCGCCCAAGGGCCGCCGGCTGAGAGTTTTGCAGTGCAAATGACCCGTGGAACCTGATCCAGGTAATGCTGGCGAAAGGAAGCACTTACTCCGGGCTTTCCTCGTCGCGAAAGAACAATATGAAAGCACCGAATCATTCGAAGGAACAAAAGCAGAACGGCGCCCCGACGCGTTCCAAAAAAATTCATCTTCCCGGCCGCCTCTTCCCCGATCTGCGCGTTCCCTTCCGCCTGATCACCCTCAATCCTACCCGATCTTTCGACGGCAAAATGGAAAACAACGAATCGGTGCGGGTCTATGATTGCAGCGGCCCGTGGGGCGACGAAACTTTTCACGGCGAGGTGGAGCACGGGCTGCCCCCGTTGCGCCGCGACTGGGTTTTGCGCCGCGGCGATGTCGAGGAAGTGCCAGGTCGCGCCGCCGGGCCGCTTCGCGCCAAGGCCGGCCGCGTGGTCACGCAAATGCACTACGCCCGCCAGGGCGTCATCACGCCGGAGATGGAATACATCGCCATCCGCGAAAACATGGGGTGCGAAGACGCCGCCTCACGAAATGGCGGCCAAAGCCCGCTCCTGTTGCAGCATCCCGGCCAGTCCTTCGGCGCGGCCATTCCGAGGGAAATCACCCCCGAATTTGTCCGCGCCGAGGTCGCGCGGGGCCGGGCCATCATCCCCTGCAACATCAACCATCCGGAATTGGAGCCGATGATCATCGGCCGCAATTTCCTGGTCAAAATCAACGCCAACATCGGCAACTCCGCCGTCGCCTCCTCCATCAGCGAGGAGGTGGAAAAAATGCGCTGGGCCATCCGCTGGGGCGCGGACACGGTGATGGATTTGTCCACCGGCAAAAACATTCACGCCACGCGCGAATGGATTCTGCGCAACTCGCCCGTGCCCATCGGCACGGTGCCGATTTATCAGGCGTTGGAAAAGGTCGGCGGCAAGGCCGAGGACCTGACTTGGGAGATTTATCGCGACACCCTCCTGGAACAATGCGAGCAGGGGGTGGATTACTTCACCATTCACGCCGGCGTCCTGCTCCGTTTCATCCCCCTGACCGCGCGGCGCGCCACCGGCATCGTCAGCCGCGGCGGCTCCATCCTGGACAAATGGTGCCTGGCCCATCACCAGGAAAATTTCTGCTTTACACACTGGGACGAAATCTGCGAAATCATGGCCGCCTACGACGTGAGTTTTTCCATCGGCGACGGCCTGCGCCCCGGCTCGATTGCCGACGCCAACGACGAGGCGCAATTCGCCGAGTTGGAGACGCAGGGCGGCCTGACGACGCGCGCCTGGGCGCACGGCGTGCAAGTGATGAACGAAGGCCCCGGCCACATCCCCATGCACCTCATCCACGAAAACATGACCAAGCAACTGGAATGGTGCCACGAAGCCCCGTTCTATACGCTCGGCCCGCTCACCACCGACATCGCGCACGGCTACGATCACATCACCAGCGCCATTGGGGCGGCCATGATCGGCTGGTATGGCTGCGCAATGCTGTGCTACGTCACGCCCAAGGAACACCTGGGCTTGCCCGACAAGGAGGATGTCAAAGCCGGGGTGATCGCCTACAAAATCGCCGCCCACGCCGCCGACCTGGCCAAGGGCCATCCCGGCGCGCAGTATCGGGACAACGCCCTGAGCAAGGCGCGTTTTGAATTTCGCTGGGAGGACCAGTTTAATCTGTCGCTCGATCCGGAGACGGCGCGGGAATTTCACGACAAGACCCTGCCGCAGGAAGGGGCCAAGACCGCCCATTTTTGCAGCATGTGCGGCCCGCATTTTTGCAGCATGAAAATCACCGGGGAAGTGCGCCAATACGCCGCGGAGCAGGGGATCGCCGAGGAAGAGGCGTTGAAAAAGGGCATGGAAGAAAAAGCCCGTGAATTCAGCGAAAAGGGCGGCGAGCTTTACGCGAAGGCATGAAGATCACAGCCAATCCGCCATAGACAGAAGAAAACCACAAGGCTATTATTGAATCATGAGCGCCACCAAAGTTGCCATTACAATGGATGAAACCCTGTTGCAGCGATTGGATAGACTAGTCAAATCCCGGTCTTTCCGCAGTCGCAGTCAAGTCGTTCAGGAAGCCGTGTCCGAAAAGATCAGCCGCATGGACAAAAGCGCCCTGGCCAAAGAGTGCGCCAAGCTCGACCGCACCTTCGAGCAGGCCATGGCCGAGGAAGGACTCGCC
>JBEKUQ010000322.1:0-4424 GCA_049514835.1 Verrucomicrobiota bacterium
GGGCGGATCAAGGACTGCCAGTTTTTGCCCACCGCGGCGGCAGGAACCGGCTCCTGCGCCGTCAGCGTCCTGTCCCCGTCAAAAACAAAGCGGCTGCCCTTGGCGGAAAAGCGCCAAAGCCGGCGACCCCCGGGCAGGGGTTGCAGAACATTGGCGGAATACCAGCGCGACATCAGGTGCCCTTCTTGAGGAGTACGGTTTTGCCGTCTTCCGACAGCGCCATGAGATGCTCCTCCGTCTGGGTGACGCGCAGCACCTCCTCGATGGTGGTCTGGCCCGCCTTGACTTTCTTCCAGCCATCGTTGCGCAAGGTGCGCATGCCGCGCGACATGGCCTTTTGCGCGATGGTGGAGGAGACGGCGCGGCCCATGATGAGCGGGCGGATGGCCTCATCCATGAAGAGCAATTCGTAGATGCCCATGCGCCCCTGGTAACCCAGCATCCGGCATTCTTCGCAACCCGTCCCTTTGCAAAAATCCGTGGTGGCAATGTCCTCCTCGGGAAAGCCTAGGCTGATCAAATAATCGCGCTGCACCGGAATGACGGTTTTGCACTTGGGGCAGATGGTGCGCACCAGGCGCTGGGCCAGCACCGCCTCCACCGACGAGGCCACCAGGAACGGTTCAATCCCCATATCTATCAGCCGCGTGAAAGCGCTGGGCGCGTCGTTGGTGTGCAGGGTGCTGAAGACCAGGTGGCCGGTCAGTGCGGCGCGGATGGCGATTTCCGCCGTTTCCAGGTCGCGAATCTCGCCCACCATGATGACGTTGGGGTCCTGCCGCAGGATGTGGCGCAGGCCCATGGCAAAGGTCAGTCCAATGTCCCCGCGCACCGCGATCTGGTTGATCCCCTTCAACTCATATTCCACCGGCTCCTCGATGGTGATGATCCGCTTGGTCACCGAATTGATCGTGCTCAAAAAGGCGTAGAGCGAGGTGGACTTGCCCGACCCGGTCGGCCCTGTTACCAGAAAAATGCCGTGCGGTTTGACGATGATCTCGCGGATGTGATCCTCCTCCACTTTGTCAAAGCCCAGCTTCTCCAGGCTGAGGAAAATCTTCCCGCGCGTGAGCAGGCGCAACGAAACGCTTTCCCCATAGACGGTCGGCACGGTGGAAACCCGGATGTCTATTTCCTCCCCCTTGATCCGCACATTGATGCGCCCGTCCTGCGGCAGCCGTTTTTCCGCGATGTTCATGCCGGACATGACCTTGATGCGGGAAATCAAGGAGGCCTGATAACGCTTCAATTGCGCCGGCATCGGCGTCTGATGCAGGATGCCGTCAATGCGGTAGCGGATGCGCAATTCGTCCTCCGCCGGCTCAAAATGGATGTCGGTGGCGCGGTCCTTGAAGGCTTCCCAAATGATCTGGTTGACAAATTTGATGACGCTGGCTTCCTGGTCGCTTTCCGTGATTTCCTTGTCCTCCACCAGCAATTCCAGCGGTTCGTCGTCCCCGGCCATTTCGTCCAGGGTTTCGGCGCCGACCCCGTAATACTTCTTCAGCGCCTTGTCCAACTCGCTCTTGGTGGCCAGGCCAAATTGCACCGGATCCCGCGCGTCAAACTGCACGGCGTTGAGCATGGCCGCGTCGAAAGGATTGCTCACCGCGACGAGCAACCGGCCATTCTCGAATTTGACCGGCAGCACCGAATACTGGAAGGCGACCTTGGTGGAGATCTTCTTGCGCGCCTCGGCGGGCACATCCATCTTCGCGATTTCGACGAAGGGCCAGCCCAGCGCCTTGGCCAGTGCCTGCAAAAAAACGTCCTCCGAAAAGCCCTTTTCGCGGGCCATGAAACTGAGGAGCGATTCCACCGCCCCCGCCTCGACAGTCCGGCGCCACGCCTTGCTCCAGGCCTCAAATTCTTGAGGGCTGGCGAGGTTATGCTGCGCCAACAGGCTTCTAATCGAGACAAGCGCCATGGGTTCCTTTCCAACTTCTAAACAAGGCAGGATAAAGAAAGTTTCGCCAAGGTCAAAGGTTTTGCAGCGCATTGCGTCACTCATGGATGGTAGGGCGGGCAGTCCTCTGCCCGCCGTCCGGCGATGGGCGTCGGACGCTGGCTGCGGAAACCCAACGTCGCACTACCGTCGTGCGGCGGGCAGTCCCGGCTTGCCGGGAGCCCTGCCTCCAATCCCCACCGTCACTGACGCATCACTTTGCAGCTAAGGATTTGCGGCGAATTTGTGCAAGGCGATGGAAGCTTGTCCGTCAGGCCAACCTCCGACGCACGTCGTGCGGGGGGCGCAAAGGCGCGACGCGGCCAGCCGCCGCCAAAGTGAAGGCGCAGGATGCAGGATGTCAGTGGTTCATGTATAGGATCTTGGGTTGATTCGCCGCGAAGATGCAAAACACGATTATTGCAGGGCCGGGAACATGAAAAACGAAAGTTGTTGCCGGCGGGGCAGGGGAGGGGTTATAAGCAAGATGTTCTTTGATAGTTCATGGATGGCTTTGCCATCCATCTGTAGCCAGCGCTGGGAACCTCGTGAAATTCGAGGACGGTTGCGCCACTGTAACGGGTTACAAACTTCCAGGGCCACTGGTTCCGCCAAAGAGGAGCCGGGAAGGCGGGAGTGAGGTCTGAAACCCGAAAGTCAGGACATCAGCATGGCTATGCTCGTCAGGTCCCGCCCACGCGGGGCCGCTTCTCCGTGAAAGAGAAGGATGAGGCCAGCCCGCTGCATCTGTTTTTCAGCGGATCGTGAATGCCTTCATTCTCTGTTTTGCCGGAGTCTGAAGGTTTTTTGTTTTCAGGCTGCGGCACTGGTCTCCAAACCGTTCCGTGCGAGCGGAACAAAGTTGTTGAAAGACCAGTTATGAAAAGTAAGTTTATTCTGGGGCCGGCCGCGGCCGGCCTTGCGTTGGTTTCCACCCTTCACGCCGGCACGCTGGCGGAGGATTTTTCCCATGACCCGGCGCGGGACGGCTGGCAGGTGTTTGGAGATACCAACCTGTTCCGATGGGATGCGGTCAACCATAATTTGCGGGTGACCTGGGACTCCTCGCGGCCGAACAGCTATTTCTATCATCCGCTGGGCACGATCTTGGGCACGAACGACGATTTTTCGATGTCGTTTGATTTGCTCCTGTTGGATTACGCCATTGGGGTGAACCCGAGCGCTCCGGACAGCTTCGAGGTGGCGAGCGGCCTCCTGAATTATGGCGAGGCGACGAGCACGAATTTTCTGCGGGGCGGCTACTCCCTAACCCAGCCCATCCTCCAGCCGGATCTGGCGGAATTTGACTTCTTCCAATGGGACGACGTCCCGCCCTATCCTGCCACCAATACGGTCTGGCCGAGCTTTATAGACAGTCAGAACGACTTTTATTGGGGCGGCGTCAGTTCGTATGGCGTGGTGGAATTGCCGACGAACATCCAGATGCATGTCAGCATGAACTACACGGCGGCCAATCAAACGTGTGTGCTCACCATCACCACCAATGGAGCGGCCGTGGTCGCGCCTGTGGAGGCGGTTCTCAACGCCCCGGGAGTGTACTTCGGCGATTATCATCTGGATACTTTTGCGGTGGAAAGTTACTCCGACACCGGGTCGGGAGGGTCGCTGCTGGCCCACGGCACGATAGGCAACGTGGTCTTGGTGCTGCCGCCGCCTCCGGTCACTTTCTTGCAGCCCGCGCTGGTGTACGGGGTGGGGCAGGTGGAGTTTGCCAGCCGGACGGGGTGGAATTATGTGCTGCAAGCCAGCGCCGATCTTGAGTCGTGGCTGCCGGCGGCGCCAGCAGCAACCGGGACGGGCGGCAACTTGATTTTGCAGGACACCAATTCGCCCCAGCAACATCAGTTCTACCGGGTCAACGCCGTGCGAGCGGATTGAAGACGATGAAGGCGCCGGAACAAAAAATATGCCCGTGCTGCGGAGCGCGGTTTGCCTGCGGCGCGTCCAGGGCCTGCTGGTGCGGGCAGTTTCCGCCGCTGGCGGGCGCGCGGGCGGGAGGTGGCTGCCTTTGCCCGGAATGCCTGGGCCGGGCGGTGGCGGCGGAACGCGCGGCGCGCGGCGAGGGGAAGCCGCCGGCCGCGCCACGGGCGCGCGGTTTCACGTTGATCGAGCTCCTGGTGACGATTGCGGTGATGGGCCTCTTGGCGGCGCTATTGTTGCCGGCGTTGAGCCGGGGCAAATTGCCGGCGCAGACGGCGAAGTGCGGGAGCAATCTGCGCCAGTTCATTGCGGCGGCGCAGATGTATTGGAACGACAACAACGGAAACCCGTTCCCCTACGCCGGTCCAGCCACCAGCAACGGCACCTGCTATTGGTTTGGTTTGCTCGGGCCGGGCGCGGAGGAGACGCGCTCTTTCGATCCGACGGCCGGCCCGTTATATCCGTGGCTTGGGACGGGGGTGGAGATCTGCCCCGCCTTCGACTATGGGTCGCCGCAATTCAAATTGAAGGCCGCGGT
>JBEKUQ010000323.1:0-4423 GCA_049514835.1 Verrucomicrobiota bacterium
AGGCGGTGGCGCGGATGGGCTACGAGGTGACACAACTCACCGGCGCGGATTTGACGCCGGAGAAATTGCACGGGCTGGATGCGGTGGTGGTGGGCATCCGCGCCTTCAACGTCCGCCCCGACCTTGCGCCGGGAATGCCCGCCTTGTTCGATTTCGCCACCAACGGCGGCAACGTCATTGTTCTTTACAACCGGCCGGCGCGAGGCGGTCCGAGCGTGATGGAGCTGGCCCCGTACAGCCTGGTCCTCTCCGGCGAACGGGTAACGGACGAGACGGCCGAGATGACGCTGCTCGTGCCGGATCATCCGGTTTTCAACACGCCCAACAAAATCATCCCGGCGGATTTTGAGGGCTGGGTGCAGGAGCGCGGCGCTTATTTTGCCAGCCAATGGGATCCGCATTTCGTCCCGCTGCTCGCCTGCCATGACCCCGGCGAGCCGCCACTGAAAGGCAGCCTTTTGGTGGCGCAATACGGCAAGGGGAATTTCGTCTATACCGCCCTCTCCTGGTTCCGGCAGTTGCCCGACGGCGTGCCCGGGGCCTACCGCCTCTTTGCCAATCTGCTCTCGCTTGGAAAATGAAGTCCTCGGGAACCCCAGCCCCGTCCGGCGCCCCAGAACCTAGTGTTGACCAAGAAGGGACCGGCTTGCCCGTGCTGCGCACCTGGCGGGCGGTGTACTTCTTTGTTTTTGCGGCGTTCGTGGCCTGGGTGGTCCTGCTGGCCGCGTTGACAAGAGCCTTCGCATGAACCCGCTGGATTACCTCGTGCTTTTCGGCACCATGCTGGGGATCGCGGCCTACGGCCTCTGGCGCACGCGCGGCCAGCGCGGGTTGAGCGGCTATCTCAAAGGCAGCGGCACCACCGGCTGGGTCACCATCGGGCTTTCCGTCATGGCCACCCAGGCCAGCGCCGTCACCTTTCTGTCCATGCCGGGGCAGGGCTATGAGGACGGCCTGACTTTTGTGCAGAATTATTTTGCGATGCCGCTGGCCTTGATCATCGTCGCGGCGGTTTTTCTGCCGATGTTCCGGCGCTTGAACGTGTACACCGCCTATGAATTTCTCGGCCGCCGCTTCGATGCCAAAACGCGTCTGCTGGGAGCCGGGCTGTTTCTTCTCCAACGGGGGCTGGGCGCGGGCCTCACGATTTACGCGCCGGCCATCGTGCTTTCCACCGTGTTCGGCTGGCCGTTAAACCTCACCATCATTTTCAGCGGATTGCTCGTGATTGTTTACACCGTGATCGGCGGCAACGAGGCGGTGAGCGTGACGCAGAAATACCAGATCATGGTCATCTTCGGGGGCATGGTGACGGCGTTGGTCATTCTGCTGGCGCGGCTGCCGGCCCGGCTCAGCTTCACGGACGCGTTGACCGTGGCCGGGACCTTCCACAAAATGAACGCGGTGGATTTTTCGCCGGACCTGCACCGGCGCTACACCTTCTGGTCGGGCATGTTCGGGGGCCTGTGCCTCATGCTCTCTTACTTCGGGACGGACCAATCGCAGGTGCAGCGATATATTTCGGGGGCGTCCCTGCGGGAGTGCAAATTGGGCCTCATGTTCAACGCCCTCTGCAAAATCCCCATGCAATTTCTGATTCTGCTGCTGGGGGTGCTGATGTTTGTCTTCTACCAATTCGAGGCTCCGCCCGTTTTTTTCAATCAATCCTCCTGGCAGGCGGCGGCGGCGCGCGACGGCGGAAAATTTCACGCTGTCGAGCAAAAATATGCGGCGGCCTGGACGGAGAAGGAGCAATCCATCCGCGCCTGGCTGGACGCCCGGCACCGGCGTGATCCGTCCGCCGAAACGGCGGCGCGGGCGCAGGCCCTGGCCGCGCACCAGCAAAGCGAAGACATCCGCGCCGAAGCCCGGACGGCGTTGCGCGACGCCGACGTCCACGCGCAAACCAATGACGGCGACTACGTGTTCATTGATTTCATCCTGGCCCATCTGCCGCATGGAGTGATTGGATTGCTGGTGGCGGCGTTCTTTGCGGCGGCCTTGTCCTCCAAGGCGGCGGAATTGAGCGCGCTGGGCTCGACGACCTCGGTGGATTTTTACCGGCACCTGCTCAAACGCCGGGCGGAGGAGGCCCATTACGTCAAGGCGTCGCGATGGTTCACGGCCTTCTGGGGAGTGGTGGCCCTGGGCTTCGCGCTCTTCGCTCACCTGGCGGAGAACCTGATCCAGGCGGTCAACATCGTGGGATCGGTGTTTTACGGAGTGGTGCTGGGATTGTTTGTGGTGGCATTTTTTGTGAAATGGGTGCGGGGGACGGCGGTTTTTTGGGGAGCGCTGCTGGCGCAGGGACTGGTCTTCTGCCTTTATTTCTCCCTCAAAAACACTCCTCACGAAATCAGCTATCTTTGGTACAATCTGGTGGGATGCGCCGCCTGCCTGCTGTTCAGCCTGATGCTCCAGGCGGCCAGTTTTAAGAAGAATGAGTGACCGTTCCATGACAACGAAGCCTCTAATTTGTTTTGGCCAGCAGCCGTGCGGATTCTTTCCGCGCCGCTTCCTTTTTGCCAAGATCCAGACGGCGCGGCGGCTGCGGGCCCAGTTGGGCGGGGAGATTGTTTTCTTTTATCACGACAGCGATCACGACCCGCGCGAGACGACCACCATCCTGCGGCATCGCAGAACCGGCGAGGCCCTGCGGCTGAATTTCGCCTTTGCCAACAAGTGGCAGCGCAAGTTTTCGCCGCTGTTCGCCAAACGCATCGCCCCCGGCTGGCGCGACCGGACCGCGCTGCAACTGCCGTCCTTCGTGGACGCGCGCTGGGTGGAGGCCTTCCAGGCCACGGACGCCGCCAACCCGGCCGATTTTTGCCTGGAGATGTACCGGCGCATGGGCCTGCTGGAGGGCGTGCGGGTGGAGCGGTCGGGCGATCCGGCCTTCCGCCGCGCGGCCTGCGCGGTGGCGGATTTTTTTGTTGACGTGAAACACGAGGGCGAACTGGTGCGCGCCCGCTGCGCCAACGGGGAGCTGACGCTGCACCAGGGCGGCGATTCCTTCATCACCCTGCCCCGCGCCGAGTTCGGCAAGGAACAGATCAGCCCCACGCGCGACTCGCGGCTGCGCTGGATGCAATCGGTCATCCACTGCACTCATTATGTTGCGGGCGCGGGCGAACGGGCCTATCTTTGTGCCGCCGATGCGCCGGAAATAACCTTTGTGAACCGCGATCCCATTGACCGCTCCGATGAAGCCTACACCGAAATCCCCGCCTGAACCCGCCGCGCTCCTGGCCTTTGGCGCGCACCCCGACGACATCGAATTTGCCTGCGGCGGCGTGATCGCGAGCGAGACGCGGGCGGGCCGCCCCGCTCATTTTGTCATCTGCTCCCGCGGCGAAGCGGGGACGCGCGGCAGGCCCGCGCAACGCGCCGCCGAGGCGAAAAAAGCGGCCGCGCTCCTGGGCGCGACCCTTCAATTCATCGAGCTGGACGGCGACGGGCGGCTGGAAATGCGGGCCGGGCACGCCATCCGGTTGGCGGGCCTGATCCGGCAAGCGCGGCCCGGCATGGTGCTCGCGCCCAGCGCGGTGGAGAATCAACACCCCGATCACTCGCGGCTCGGACGCCTGGTGCGCGACGCCACCCGGCTGGCCCGCTACGGCGGCTTGCGGGAATTGCGGCGCCTGGCCCCGCACGCCATCGAGCAGCTTTTTTTCTACGCGGTCACTCCCGAGGCCGAGCCGCCGGACATTACGCCGGTGCTGATGGACGTTTCCGCGCCGGAAATTGTGGCGGCCTGGACGGCGGCCATGGAGGCGCACGCTTCGCAAGTGCGCGGGCGTCCTTACGTGGAACTGCAACTGGCGCGGGCGCGATTTCAGGGATTGCGGGCCGGGGTTGGCCATGCCATCGCCTTGTTTCCGAGCGATCCCGTCGTCGCCGGCTCGTTGGCGCAATTGGGCCGGGGCGCGCGGCGCTTTTGACTGGACATGGCGCGCCCCCTGAAAATCGGCATTACGTGTTATCCGTCGGTGGGCGGGAGCGGCATTCTGGCGTCGGCGCTGGGGGAGGAACTGGCCCGGCGGGGGGAGGAAGTGCATTTCATCGGCTACGAACGCCCCTTCCGGCTGCCGGCCGGCGCGCCGCGCCTGTTTTTCCATCCGGTGGTCATCAATGTCTATGGGCTGTTCAAATACCCGGATTACACTCTGCCGCTCTCGGTGAAGATGGCCGAGACCAGCCGCGATCATCAACTGGACGTGCTGCACGTGCATTACGCCGTGCCGCACGCGACCGCCGCCATCCTGGCGCGCGACATGCTGCCGCCGCGGCAGCGGCCCCGCGTGGTGACCACGCTGCACGGCACGGACACGACGTTGCTGGGGCGGGATCCCGGGTACGCGCCCGCCATCCGCCACGCCCTGGCCTGCTCGGACGCCATCACCACGGTGTCCGCCTACCTGCG
>JBEKUQ010000324.1:0-4422 GCA_049514835.1 Verrucomicrobiota bacterium
GTGAGGACACGCGGCCTGCATTTCCCTCGCAAAACATGCATGTTTTGCAGGCCCGGCGGCCTACTCGAACTTCGACATCGCGGCGTATTTGACGGAGATTATTTTGCTAGGGTGCGTCGCCTTGCGGGTCGGCACGGGCAAGAAAATGGAATGGGACGGCCCGAAGATGATGTCGCCGAGCCATGCGGAGGCGGCGCAGTATGTGCGGCGGAACAACCGGCACGGGTGGGACGTTTCAGGGATCGCATAGATGGTATGCAGCGGCAAGATTTATGGTGGATCGCGGCGGGCAGAGGACTGCCCGCCCTACCACAAAACAGGCAGGGCGCGCTCCCCAAAAACCGTATAAGATCAGCGCATAAATTGAAAATGGCCGGGCAACAACCGAAAACAGAAAATACGTGAAGAGAACAGCAACAATACTCGCATTAACATTTGCCGCCGTCGCAGCAATCAGCGCGCTGGCGGCCGATGATGAAAAGGATTTTACGCCTTTGTTCAACGGCAAGGACCTGACGGGCTGGCGGCTGCGCAATCGCAGCAAGCCGTCGTGGTCCGTCGAGGAGGGCGGCATCTTGAAGAACACCGCGCAGGAGGAGGAACACAACGAGAGCGATCTAGTGACGACGAACAAGTTTTGGAATTTCACTGTGCGCTACGAATACATGACGCCGAAGGATGCCAACAGCGGCTTCTTTCTACGGGGGCGGCATGAGATTCAGAAATTGGGGGATTACCGTCCCAACCATCGGCCGGACGACACGTGCAACAGTTCGATTTACGGGTTCAAAGCGCCGGACAAGTATGTAACCAAGCCGTCGGGGGGGAATGGCAGACGGCGGAGGCGACGCCCAAGCCGACGCCGTAACCGCGCGCTAACCCTTTCCGGGGAGCACATGCGCCCTCGCATGTTGCAGTCGGCGTCCTCGCCGACTGGTTCCCGCCGTGGAATGTAAGAACCGTATCGCCATCCCTCACGGATGGTATAAGCGAAAAAACAGATTCCCCCGGGGCGGGGAGATGGCCGCGCTGTTGTTATTGACAGTGCCTCCGTAATTGCCCCAATTGGCCGGGTTCAGAGTGCTGTTGGTTTGCAGGATGCAGCCGGTGGACGCCACGGGCCATGACACAATCACCTGGTTCCCGGCAGCCGTGATGCTCAAGAGCGGCGCGCCGGGGGTCTGCACGGCGATCAAACTCCAAAAGCCGCCGGTCAAAGCATAGTTGCCCCCGGTCATGGCGGTGCTTGCATCGTGCTGGCCAATCGTGCCGGTGATGGCATACGGACCGTTGGCGCTCGTGCCGCCGCCGCCGCCGATTTTGGACCAGCCAATGGAGTATTGCTGGGCCAGGCCGGCCATCGCGAGCAGCAAACCAAAAGGAAGCATTTTTTTCATACCGGCTTCATTTCTTTCCCGCGAGAGTTTGCACCATTTCTTTCAGCTCCTCCACGCTTTGTTTCAAGGCTTGAATTTCTGCGTCCTTTACATTGAGTTTCTGGTTCAAGCCTTGAATGGCAGCCAGAGCCACACCGCCTTCGTCCACCACGGAAATATGCTGGTCGTCGCCGCCGTTAAGTTGAAACTCGGCTTGAAAATCCTGGGCCATGGGCCCGATGTGTTGCACCTCCTTGCCGTCGGTCTTGTAATTCCACTTCGTCAGCGGCAGGGCGGCGACTTTGGCCAGGACCTTCTGTCCGTCCAGCGGCGCGAAATTCTCCTTGGCATTGCGGTCGCTTGTAAGGAGAACGCCGTTGGCGGTGAAAGACACAGCCGACACTCCACCTTGAAATACAGCGTTGGAATCGCTGCCGCGCAGTCTCATAACCTCTGAGGAAACGGAATTGGGATTCTTCCGAACATTGAAAACGAGATCACCTGTGCCGTCGCCGCTGGTGCTGTTTTCCTTCTGCGCTTCAATCGTAGCCAGTGTTGTATAATCCGGGACACCGTCAACGTAGCCTAGAAATCCGATGGATGCACCGACTCCTTGCGCCCATGGAGTCGTGTCATAAAGTGAGATTGAGTTGGAACCCCAAGGCAGGTTCTTTGGACAGTAAATTTTTGCAGGGCCGGGGCTGACGGTCAAACTGGACAGATTGGTCGCCAATGGCGGAGCCGAGGCCAGCGCCGGGAGAGAGGACATTCGGACAGGCTGCGCGTAAACCGTGTTGCTCAGAATCCAGCAGACGTTGGAGGCGACCAGGGTGTAACCGGCCAGGTTCAGATGGACGGCATCGTAACGGAGGGACGTTGGGACAACGCCACCGGCTACATCGAGCAAATCCTGCGAGGTGGAAGGGTGAGAGAGGAGCATGTGGTAAACGTCCAGATAGCGAGGCGAATAGGTGTTACTCAGCCAGGTATTCATCAGCAGGATTCCGGCCTGGTTCGGAGTCCCATTCGAGTTCGACTGGTTGCAGTCAATCCCGATGATGATGTAATTCGTAGGAGCTGGAAGATTGGTAATCATCTGCCAGATGTTGTTGGTAACGGCCTCAGCCGCCGCGAGGGTATAGGTGCTGTTGACATCGTTGTTGCCAGACCAGATCACCTGCACGTTGGGCCATTGCGACGAAGCCGCTCGAAACTGCGAAAGGATGTAGGCCGAATTCTGCCCGGAATAGCCGTTGATTGTCGGCACGATCTGCGGGATAAAACTGGTGCAAAGGTTGCCATAAGGGCCGCCTGTTCCGCCGCCGTCGCTCAGGCTGTCTCCCCAAAAGGAGACATTCCAATTCAAAGGCCCAAGCGCCATGGTGGACGAAAAGCTGACTGTGTTTAAGTTTGTCAACCCACTGCCATCGCCGCTGAAGGTGCCGTTTAAAGTCGCGCCATCCTGGTTATTGGTCAGCACGGCGGCGGGCAATTGTGCCAGAGGCACCGGGCCGCTCAATTGGCTGGCGAGCAACGTGCCGGACAGATTGCTGGCGGTGTTGGCGAAAACTGCGTATGGCGCGGGCGTGACCGGCTGGCGCGGGGCTAGGTCGGTGAATGGGCCGGTGCTGTTGCTCCGCACGCTTAGGTTCAGCCAGTAATTGGAGCCGGTGAAAAGGCCGCTGCCAAAATCAATGGTGGTGGTGAAGAGGCCGTTGGTCACGCCAACGGCGCTGTTGGTGACTGCAGGGCCAATTTGGTTCCCGTTCTGGGCATTGTCGTAGAGGGCAAATACGAAATCGTAGCTGCCATCGGCCGGCGCGGCGCCGACATTCAACTGGCCTTGATAAGTGAACGCCGTTCCTTGGGCCGCGGCTTTATGGATGCCGGCGAGCGCCGCCAACAGGACAAGGAGGGTTTGGAGCTTGGTTTTCATAAAGATTTGGAACTCAGTGCGCCCTTTGAAAAAGCTGCTTTTGGTTCTTAACCATTGGGACGGAAACCTCTGTAGTCCATTCCCTGCCGTGAAAGCAACTAGAATGTCAGGGAGAAGAAGGGGGAAGGGGAAGCCGGTGCGTTTCAATTCGTTGGGCAAGTCGTGTTGGCGAAGGGATGCTTTGAGATTTCGGATGGCTGGATTGAGAATCGGCCATTGAGAATTGGTCATTGGTCATTGGAAGCGGCCGGCGAGGGCGCCGACCGCGACATGCGAGGGCGCATGTGCTCCCCACCGGAAAGCAGAAAATGTTTTTGCGACGAAACGGGGTGAGCGCCCGCAAAAAACCTTTGAATTGGATTTGGCGCTCCCTAGGATGTGTTTATGAAAATCAACAAAGCATATTCGGAAAAGAAAGCCAGCGTGTTGCCGCCGCATTCCAGGCGGGAGTTTTTGCGCGCCGGCGCGCTGACGGTGGCGGCGGCCTCGTTCGCGTCTTACGTGGGCAAGGCGCAGGACGGCCCCGCGGCGGCGCCGTACGTCGGGAACGTGAAGGGGGCGAATGATGCGATCAATGTCGCCTGCATCGGGGTGGGCGGGCAGGGGGAGGGTGACACCGGGGATATTATCGAGATGAAGAACCGGAACGTCAGATTGGTGGCGATGTGCGACGTGGACAAGGAGCCCCTGGACAAAATGGCGGCGAGAGCGCCCGAGGCGAAGCTTTACAGTGATTTTCGGACCATGCTGACGGAAATGGACAAATCCATTGACGCGGTGACGGTGACGATACCCGACCATAACCACGCCATGGCGACAATGTTCGCGCTGAACATGGGCAAGCATGTTTTTTGCCAGAAGCCGCTGACGCAGACGGTGTGGGAGGCGCGGCAGGTGCGGGATTTGGCCAAGGCGAAGAAGTTGGCCACGCAAATGGGGAATCAGGGCAGCGACAGCACCGGATTGCGGCGGGCGGTGTAGGTGGTGCAGGCGGGGGTGATCGGAAATGTCACCGAGTTGCATGTGTGGACCAACCGTCCGGTCTGGCCGCAGGGCCTGGCGCGTCCGAACCGCGCGGATATACGGCCGGCGACGCTGGATTGGGACCTT
>JBEKUQ010000325.1:0-4398 GCA_049514835.1 Verrucomicrobiota bacterium
CCCAATGCAGGACTTCGGGCAGATTGGCCGCTTCCGCCGCCAAGGCCGGCTGGTGGCTGTCGGCCGACGGGATGCGATCCGGCGGCGAGGTCCATTCCAGTCCGCTGAACTGGCGCCTGACCCCGTCGGCCAATTCGTTGGAAATCTCGAAGACCGCGCCCGACTCGGGCCGGCCCAGGCGGAGACGGAAGGGATGACTTGGTTCGGGCGCAACGTCGGGCACGACCGGTTGGGAGGGGATTTCGTCCTGGGATTTTTTGCACAAGGCCTCCAGTTGCCCGTAGGTGACCTCGGTTTTCTTGGGCGCGCCCTTGATGGAAAAAATCAGGCAAGGCCGGTCGCCGCGCAAATTGGGGGTGGAAAGTTCCTCCCCAAAAAAGTCGCGTCCGATCACCACCTTGAGCCGGAGGGTGGTGAGGAAATCGCCGGCGAGCGCGCCGGAGAGCGCGGCCGGGGAGTTTTCGGCGAAGAGTTGCCGGACCAATTCGGCGCGTTTGTCCGCCGACAGAACAAAATCGAAGAGGAATTCCATCTTGGTGTGCGGTTTTTTGCGGTGCATGACCTGGACGAGATCGCGGCCGCGCGTGGCCAGGGCGTGCTCGAAGCTGATGGCGGCGTCGGAGAGGAAGAGGAAGGCGTCGAGCAGATTGGATTTGCCGGCGTTGTTGCGGCCAGCCAGCCAGACCATGTTGTCAAGATGATCGAGCTCGATCCGTTTGACGCTGCGGTAGTTGGCGACGGCGAACCGTTTGAGTTTAAGGTGAAACAATTCCATGACTCGCCTTGTTCATACCCGGTTTCGGCGAGCTTGGCAATCCCGCCCATGCATGGGCTGCGCCAATGGGTGCATTTCACATATTCCTCCAGCAAGGCCCGACGGCGGGCAGTCCCGGCCTGCCGGGAGTCCTACCTTTCCCCAGCCGTCACGGACGCACGTCGAGTTCGCGCGCGAGGGCGGCCACGATGGATTCGTCCGGCAATTTCTCGCCGGTCATGGCGAAGAGGGACGGTTGCCAGGGATCCAGGGTGAAGCGAAGGTGATCGGTCTGGCCCAGATATTTTTGCGCGCGCAGGTCGAAGACATGGGCGGAACGCGGCAAGGCGGCTTCCAGTTCCAGCGGTTTTTCCAAGGCTTCGTTGCCGCCGGCCTGTTTCAAGTCCTCGCTCATCTGATATTCCACGTTGCGCTCGAAGGCGAGGAGTTGCGCGCGGCCGGCGCGGAAGCGGTGAATGCGCACGCGGGCGCCGGCGGAAACGGTGATTTCGGGAGAGAGCGAGCCGAGTTGGCGTCGCAGCCAGTCGGGCCATTCCGACGCGGCGGCGGTGCCGAGGCGGTCGGCGGCGTAACGGGCGATGTCGGCGGGGCCGGTCGTGGAAGGCCCGCTCGTGCAGCGGACGGCGAAGCTCGACGAGGTTGCGGCGGCGGCAGGAAAAAGTTTTTCCAGCGCGCCCTCCCTGCGCAGCTTGCCGTGTTCATCAAACGCGCCCGGCACACCGTCACAGAAGACGGCGCGGGTGATTTCCTTCCGTTGCACAGGCTCCAGGAAGGAGATGATTTCCGCCGCCTCGCGGTCGGAGAGGGCGTAGGAGGCAGGGAGCACCAGGGCGGCGTTGGCCACTGGTTTGAGCCGGCCGGCCTCGATTTCTTCCGATGAAATGAACTGGGGCGAGAAGCCCAAATCTTGGAAGGCCTTGAGCCAGCCGTCGCGCACGCGCGCCTGGCGGTTGTGGCCGGCTTCATAACTGGAAAAGCGGCGCGGCCAGGTCGAGCCGTCCACGGTGGATTCGAGCAGCCAATCCACCTGGATGCTGGGCTGGGAGTAATGGATGAAAACGGGATCGCGCACGCGGTCGGCACGAAGGAAAAGTTGGGCGAGCGGCGCGGTCATTTCGCGCAGGACGGGGGCGAGGGCTTGGGCTTTTGTTGTCAATACTAAATCTGTGCTTTTCCAATCCAGGCAGTCTTCGCTCCACCACACGATGCAGCCGCGGTCGCCTTCGAGGAGAAGGTGCCAGAGGCGGCGGCGGGCGTGATTGGCGTCGTTTTCAAAAACGGTGGTGAGCACGGGCCTGCCCGGCATGAAGGAGCCGAAGATTTCGCGCGCGTCGGCGATGTCGTAGGGTTCGACCCAATCGAGCACCTGGGCCAACCGCCAGAGATCGTAGCCGCCGAAAGCGGACGGCATTTGGGTGCCTTCGATGCCCACCGGCGTGCGCGGATCCACGGCGCGGGCGGCGTCGCGGAGGCGGGCCAACGCGCCGGCCAGGGCGGCGTCCTGGCCGGTGCGGAAATCGGCCCAAGGAGCGAAGTTCCAGCGGGTGGGGGATTGGCGGGCGGCGCGAGGATCGAACTTGAGCCTGGCGACGGCCTGCCAGTCCGGCTGGCCGCGCGGAAGGGCGTCGCCGGCAGCCATGCGACTTTTGATCTGGTCGGTGCTGAAGGGTTTGACTTCATCCCACGAATTGAAGGCGGTTTGCCATTCGGCGTTCAGTCCGGCCAGATCGTGATATTGGGCGCGGAGCCACTCGCGGAACGCGGCCAGAGCGAGCGGATTGAAATCGTAGTCAAATGGATTGGCGGAGAAGGTGGTGGAGAGTTCGTCGCGGATGTCATAGGCCAGGGGCGCGTCGGCCTGGTTTTGGCGGGCCAGGCGGCGCATTTCTTCGCGCGCCCAGTCGTGCCAGGCGGGATCGTCCAGGCAGTAATCGCGGACGAAGGCGCTTTGGGGCCGGCCGGATCCGGCCCAATCGGTGACGAACTTGTCCCAGTCGCGCACGTTGGAATTCCATTTCAAACAGAGGCCGCGGTTGACCATGTTCTCGACGTAATAGGGGAAGTGGTTGTCAAGCAATGGCCGGCGGTCGCCGTCGTCATGGACCATGGCGGTGTTGACGCCCATTTCGCGCAACCGTTGAAAGAAGAGGGGAATTTTGGCCGGCTCTTTATAGGCGCTGTCGCCAACCCACATGATGACGCGATAATCGCGCCAGGGCCGGAGCTGGCTGGAATCATCCGCGCCCCGGGCCACCGGCGGCATGGCCAGAAAAAAGAGAATGCATACGTGTGCGATGGAGTATTGGAGTGGAGGAGCGAGGCGCACGGCGATTCAAAAAATAACTTGATTAGGCACGATTAGGCACGATTAGGCACGATTTGAAAAACCGAGTTTTATGCGCAAGATATTCAGGGAAAGGAACTTGCGTAGATTTTCTGCGAAAAGGCGCAAAAGGCGCAAAAAAACGCTTTGTTGAAGAGTTTTGGTTAAAAGTAGATTTATATGATAGAGTATAAAATGGATGGGTTTGTTTGGCAAAAACGCGGGTTTTCCACTCTCCATCCTACCTCTTCGATTGTCGCTTTGCTTTTGGGTCCGCCACGGCGCCGCGTCTGTGCGGGCCGCTTGCGCATGGAGGCCATCCTGGACAGTGGCTGTGTGCCTCATGCTGCGAAACATACGATAGGTTCTAAGATTTGTCAAGACCCGGGGGGAATTATAAATGCAAAATGATAAATGATAAATGGCGGATTGCCATTCGGGCCAGGGTGGGTTTAATTACAGACATGACGAAGAAGCCCATTGTGGTGGCGGACCCGGAAATCATGAGTGGCGAGCCGTGCTTTGCCGGCACACGCGTTCCGGTGCGGGCGTTGCTGGATTACATCGAGGGGGGCGACACGCTCAACGAGTTTCTGGAACAGTACCCCACGGTTTGGCGCCAGCAGGCGATTGGCTTTCTGGAACAAGCCAGCCAACGACTGCTCGCCACCGCCTGAATGCGCATTCTGCTTGACGAATTTCAGGCCGGCCACGTCTATGTTTTGACGCAGCCGGAGTGACGGTTTCGTTCGCGTGTTTCGTGTGGTTCGCGGTTTTATATCGTTTCCCCACCTCCGCCTCAAATCCGAAAACGTCCTCCACACGCACGCATGCGCGGGATGAATCGTGCAACGGTTGGCCAATATGGACGGCCCGTCGTCCGTAGCTCGCAGAGCGGAGGAGGATGCCCGTTTCGTTCGGTCTTCCACCTTCGCCGGGCCTTCCTCCTTCGTCGGGCCTTCCACCTTCGCCGGGCCTACGGCGGTCAGGACGGGGGACAGGACGGCGGACAGGCGCCCCACCGGCAAATTGGGGCGCCCCTCACCTTGGTCCTGTCCCGGAGGGAGAGGAAAGAGCGATCGGCGGCTGTTGGTGAACGGATGGCTGGGTGGCGAATGCAGTCGCGGGGGTTTTGAGATTCGAGGGCTCGACGGAGTCTCGCCCCACCGGCAAATTGGGGCGCCCCTCACCTTGGTCCTGTCCCGGAGGGAGAGGAAAGAGTGATCGGCGGTTGTTGGTGAACGGATGGCTGGGTGGCGAATGCAGTCGCGGGGGTTTTGAGATTCGAGGGCTCGACGGA
>JBEKUQ010000326.1:0-4397 GCA_049514835.1 Verrucomicrobiota bacterium
CGCTTTTTTTGATCCGTCCGCATTCTGCCCGAGCGCCTCCATTTCCTTGAGATAAGCCTCCTCGCCGGCTTTGGCCTCGGCTACGGAATCCACATGCGTGTCGTTGTATTGCTTGACCGCCGTCTTGACGCTCGCGAGCTTGGCCTCCAGAGCGCCGAATTCCTGGCCCAACGCCTTGGCCTTGCCGATATCGCGCTCCAGGGCTTCAGCGGCGGCCGCAGCGCCGGCCAACTCGGTCGGGGTTTTTATTGTGATGTCAAAATCAGGCATAGGCTATTCGCACACACGCTTGAGCAGGAACTGGCGGAGACTGGCGACGGAGATTTTGCGCTCTTTGCCGCAACGCGGGCCAACCTCGGTGTATTGGAGATTTTTGGCCTCGACGTGGAGATAGACGAAATGGGAGTCGGTCTGGAAAAGCTTGGAAACCTGGCCGCAGTAAAGATAGGCGATGGAGCGAGGGAGGATCAACTCCAGGGCGCCTTCCACCGAGTCCGGATTAAGGCTGGCATCGTCGTTTTTGATGGCAAGGATGCTCGCTGTAACGATGCGCAAAGTGGGATGGGATCCGGGCCGCGGGTTGAGCGATATGTCAAACATCCGGAGGGCGCCTTCCTCGCGGAACCTCTGAATGTTGGGCCGGGTGCAGTCGAGGAGATTCTGAGCGAACAGGATGCTGATAAGGGGCGTGTTGAGGGTGAACGTCAGACGCGGCCCGTAGAGCGGCAGAAGGCCCCTGGCGCGGCGATTGTGGAACCATGTGAGGTCCATCTCGTTCATGCGGCTTTCTCCTGGAGAATCACCGCCTGGCGGATTTTGCGAATGGCCTGGCGCTCGGTTTTGCGGACGGCGGCTTCCGAAGCATTTTGGGCTTGAGCAACCTGCTCGCGGGTTAGCCCCTCAACGAATCGCTTTTGGAGCAGCTCGCGATGCTGGGTCAGCGCCTGGTCCATGGCGGATTCCAATTGGTTGAACAGCCGGTCGCGCCGGAGTTCCTCGGCGGATGGCGTCCAGGCGGGGATGTTGTCGCCGACCAAACGGCCGAGATCCTCCACCGGCTCAAAGATGGAAACCTCCCAGCCGGCTTTTTCAAGACTGCTGGTGGGAAACCGGACGTTGCGGCAGGTGAGCAGCGCGTAATCGAGCATGGCGCCGCGAATGGTGCGCTTGGCGAAACCCAAAAAATCAATGCCGAATTCCGGCCGGTAAACCGCGGCGCGTTTGCAGGCGGCCAACAATCCTTCCTGCTCAAGGTCCTCGTGATCCAGGTGAAAGGCCCGGGCGTATTGGCGGGCGCGGCACTCGATGTCAACAGCAACCTCGGCCAGGCGGGCGAGGACCTTTTCTTCCCCTGGATTGAGAATGGGCAGGTTCATGGGATGGTGGGTTCATTGGCCGCATCCGGAGCAGCCGGCATCGAGGTCACGGCCGTGGGCGTGGCGGATAAGGCGCCACGCTGTTTCCGGGATGCGCCAATGCGCGCCGTCCTCATCGGCGCTGCCGGCGACGAAAAGCGCCGCGGCGTAGCCGGGCGCGGTCGCTTCGTGACGGCGGATTTCGGCGATGGGAATCCGGAGGATGACGGTGGTGGAGCGATCCGGCGAGCCGCCGGATCGGACAGGCGAGTCGCCTGTGCTACCCAGGGAATTGGTGGTGTCGCGTTCATTCACGTCAATAGCCAATGTCGGAGAGATAGAGCGTCGGCACTCCGCCTACGCCATTCTCGATACCCACGGTATAATAGTGGCCGTCGCTGTCATTGAGGATTTGGAGGACGAGCGCGCCATCGACGACTTGGAAACGGACTTTGCCGCCGGCCAACGGTGGCGTTGCGGTGTTAATGGGGCCGTCCAGGACGGTGATGGGGCCGTCGAGGAGGGTAATGACCTTGGGCGTGGCGTCAGCTGTCAATAATGTGATGCGCAGCCAATAGGAGGCGGAGGCCTGGCCGTTCAAGGACACGGCCGTCTGGCTGTTGGGGAAGATGAAGGCTGCATGGTTGAAGGGCGTGGTGTCGCCGGTCCACTGCGCGGCCGTCAGGGTCAGGTTCATGGCCTCGGCCAGGACCGTGCAACTGATCATGGGCGGATTGGTGTCGCTCTCGCTCTGGAAAATCTGGCAGGTGACTGAGGTGATGTTGGAGAGGTTGGGTGTGAGCAGGACGCCGTCCATGCCGATGCCAATGTCAATTTCCACGTCATCTCCGCGGTAGAAAACAGGAGGGGCGCCCGTGTTGAGGTCGTTGGGATGGGTGCCGCGCAGGGCGAGATCGCAGAGGAGGCGGATGGGCAGGACGGAAATAGCGCTCATGGGAATTGCGGATTGAGGATTGTGGATTGCGGATTGGACGGCGGCAGGCGCTTGATGCGCTCAAAATCGCGGCGCAAGGATCGAACGCGACCGGCCAATTCTTCCATCTTGGTATGCTCCATCGCGCATTGGCACGGCGCGTCCTCCAACCGGTTTTCCTGAGCGTCCATTTCACGCTCCAGGAAATCCAGGGAGACTTCAATCACGTCGAGTTGCTCATCTTTGCTCATGGTTGGTTTTGCCAGGGGTTGGGCGCGAGGAAGGTGTAGCGATGCTCGCAGGTGACGCCGGTGTGGGAGACGGTTTCAACCGCCTGCAGGACCGCATTGGGCAGATAGCGGCTGATCCGGCCGGTGGCGCTGATGTTGGTCATGGTCAGTTCGCCCTGGGGCGGAATGCTGTCGGGGTGGAAGGCGATGAACATAACGGCGAGTTCCCAGGTGCTGAAAGTGCGTTTGACCTGGAAGGTCAAATTGTTTTGCAGGTTGAACCGGGGAAACAATGCTTGATAGGCGGCGCGGAAAAGCGGGGTCTGTTGGACCAGCCGGTTTTGCTTCAGCAGGAAACCGTCCTTGATGCCACCGCCCGCGCCGGCCGAGAAGTTCTGGCCGGGCGGGACAATGCGCACGGAGTCGTCGCCGAGCGTGAAGGCCGCGGCGCCGGTTCCGGGAGGTGTGAGCGTGATGAGCACGATTATGTGGACGGGGTGGACGGTGTGGACTTGGTGGACGGTGTGGACTTGGTGGACGCAGTGGAGGCGGGCGCCGGCGGCGGCATTGGCGCGGCCGGGGCGGGCGCGGGGGGATTTTCGGCGGCGTGGGTGTTGAGCTTGCCGATGACGCTGCTGGCCAGGCCGCGGGCCTGGACGAGGAACGGGGCGGCCTTCGCGGCGAGGGCGGCGGCCTTGTCAATTTCGTCGTGGAGGGTTTGGGCGAGGGTGATGATTTCTTGGATGTTCATAATTTTGGATTGAGAATTGGGAATTGAGAATTTGTTATTTGTTATTGTCAGGCGAGAAGGATGCCGCCGGTGCTGGGCGTGGCAGTCAGATTGAAGGTGCCCATCAGGCCGATTTCGCCGGTGCGGAGGGGCTTGCCGCCAAAGACGAATCCGGCGGTTTTGAGGACGGCATTTTTGATCGTGAACATGCCGCCGATCTGGCCATACATGACGAAGTCGCCCATGGCCGTGTTGGCGGTGAGGCGGCTGCCGTGCTTGCTGCCGGTCCCCTGGAATTGCTGGCACGCGATGATGTCGGTCGCGGTCGGGCCGGCCGGGATGAACTTGGCCATCGCGAGCAGGCCCTTCTCGCCGAGCTTGTAGTCAACCGTCAGGCCTTGAACGGTTTCCTCCTGCCAATCGGCCTGGAAATCAATGGTAATGCCTTCCTTTCCCTGGAAGGTGGAGGCCGAGGAGGCGGTGCCGAAGTGGGAGTTGCCGGCGGCCGTGTTGCCGGCGGCCCAATACATGCCGTAACGCTGGCGGCCAATGACGTCGCCGGTCTGCAGGAGAACGGGCGCGGCATAAGTGATGCCGGTCGTCCAGGAGAAAATGCTGTTGGCGGTTTCGGGATCGAAGTTGTTGCGGATGAGGCCGACGATTTCGAGCGGGCCGAGGAGGTCCTTGTTGATGTCCAGGTTGAGCTGGGGCGGCTTGGGGACGCAGGCATTGAAGAGGACCAACTGGTCGCCATTGGCGCCGAGATAGAGGAATGGCGTGTCGGTCGCGCCGCAGAGGCTGGCGCCGATGACGGGCAGTTGGTTGCACTGGGCGAACATCCAGGCGAGCAAGGTGGCCTGGGTCGGCGTATAGGCCTTGGGCGTGAGGCTGAGGCGGACTTTGCGATCGCGCCGGGTCTCATCCACTTTGCCCTGGGTTGAGACTATCAGGTCGTCATTGACGGCGTCGAAGATGACTTTGGCGTCGTCGGACGACTGGATGAGGTTGGTGGTGGTGGACGGCGTGGTGGAGGAGCCGAGCGTCCCGTAGCCAGGGCCGCGGATCAATGTTGTTCTGTCAAAGGCCATATTATTGGGATTGTGGATTGCGGATTGCGGATTGCGGATTTAAGGCAAGCCACAAGGCAG
>JBEKUQ010000327.1:0-4392 GCA_049514835.1 Verrucomicrobiota bacterium
CAATTCTGCGAAAAACACGCCTTCGATTACGAAAGAATCACTTCGGGACTGAAGCGGATGGCCTGGGGGTTTTTTAAGAAGGTGGTGGTGGCGGACCGCCTTGCTCTTTACGTCAATGACGTTTATGGATCGCCGCGGAGCCACAACGGTTTGCAGTTGACCTTGGGAACCTTCTTCTTCGCCTACCAGATTTACTGCGACTTTTCCGGTTATTCCGACATCGCCATCGGAACGGCGCGCGTGCTCGGCTTCACTTTGATGGAGAATTTCAACACGCCTTACTATTCGAGGTCGGTCACCGAATTCTGGCACCGCTGGCACATTTCCCTTTCCACATGGTTCCGGGACTACCTCTATTACCCGATGGGAGGCAACCGGGTGGCTCTGGGGCGCTGGTGTTTCAACATTATTGTGACCTTCGCCGTCAGCGGCCTCTGGCATGGCGCCAATTGGACCTACTTGGTCTGGGGTCTTCTCAACGGCGTCTATCTGCTGGCGGGGCGGGCGACGGCTCGCAGCCGGGACTTCCTTTTTGGGCTGCTCGCCCTCAATCAAGGCACCCCGCTGCGGGCAGCCATCAGCGTGGTTTCCACGTTTGTCCTGACCTGCGCGGCCTGGGTGGTGTTTCGCGCCCGAAATCTTGGGGACGCAGGCTACGTCCTTGCTCACTTTTTTCGGGATTGGGACTTTGGCGCGATCAAGACGGAGCATTTCCTCCTCAGGCAACTGCCCGTGGCCTTTGGCTCCATTGTCCTGCTGGAATCTATTCAACTCTTGAACCGCGGAATAGGGCTTGCCGCGCTGGTTGCGAAAGCGCCTCTGCTGCCTCGCTGGGCCTTCTACATGGCCTTCCTTTTCGTGGTGATCATGTTGGGAGTTTACAGGAACACCTTCTTTATTTATTTTCAGTTTTAGTGGGTTCCGGGCGGCCAGTCGCGTGCCCGATCAGAACTTTGTCGAACTCCCGTTTTCGTTGATTAGTGAACACCGTGGAACCAAGACCTGAAGCCTGTGCGCCTCAGCATGAGGCCGTGCTCAAAGCCGTGCCGCGGCCGGGTTGGGCGGCGGCACTCATGAGGCTTTTGGCCTTTTTCGGCCTGGCGCTGGTGCTGGCCTTTGCCTTGGATTTTTCCATCAAGCACGGCATGAGAAGTGTGACAACCTCCGAGCTGGGCGCGCTGAACCAGGAAATGTCCGGCCGCGTCAATAGCGAGATCATTATCAGCGGCTCCTCCCGGGCCTTGTGCAGCTATGATCCGCAAGTCATCCACGATGTCACCGGGAAAACTGTCTTTAACATTGGCCAAAATGGCACGCGGACCGACTTCCAACTGGCTTTCCTAAAGACCTATCTTAAACACAACGTCAAACCCCGCATCCTGGTGCAAAACCTGGATCCCCACACCTTCGCTCTCAGTCGCGAAATCGCCTTCCCCGGCACTTATGCCGCGTATCTGGACGAAGAGGAGATTTACGCCGCCTTTCGCAAGATGGATCCAGGGGTGTGGAAGTGGAAATACCTGCCGCTCTATCGCTTTGCAGTGGAAGATGACAGGTTCACATGGGCGGTCGGCGCCGCCCGGCTTTTCGGGCTAAACCCCCGCGAAGACCTTTTCAGGGGATATGCCCCCAGAAGCACCACCATGTCCGGCGAGTTTGATGCCTGGAAACAGCAACATCCTGAGGGAGAGAAGATTGATTTTGACCCCGGCGGCGTTGAAGTCGTGACAGAACTCATGACTCTTTGTCAAAAGGAGGGCATCAAGCCGGTCCTGGTCTTCGCTCCCATTTATGATGAATTCAATCCACTGATTCGCAACAGAAATCAGATCTTCGACCAGTTTGTGAAAACGGCCGGGCGTTTCCACGCGCCGTTTTGGGATTATAGCCAGTCGCCCCTGACGCACAGGAAGGAATTGTTCGCCAACACCTATCACATGAACCAGTTCGGCGCCGAATTGTTTTCACGCGACTTGTCGCAGCGGCTGGCGGCGTTGATTGCGACAATGAATTGGTCCAGCGCAACTAATAGCGACGTCGCGAAGGGGGTCAATCCGGCTCCCCAGCCGCAGACTCAGAATTGATGAACCCGGATCGTGGTATGACTGATCGCATCAAATTCAACCGTCTCCACACCCAGGCCTTCACCTTCCGCGGGGTTGATAAAAAACTGCTTGACCTGTTCGTGGAAGGCAAGCTTTTTGGATGCTGAATTGTTCTCCGGCAATTGCGATTATTGCAACAATGCGGCGACGTGGAACTCCAATGGAGTTCCAACGATTCCCGCTTCCTTGCTTTACCCGGCGGCCCGCCCTCATGGCGGGGCGCTAATATCTCTTGTCAAAACGCCTCATGAATCGGGCCGAAGAATTTGAACGGCGGATCTGTAATCAAGCGATCCGGCAGGACCTGCGCGGCAAATCGGTCCGCGCCGCCGTGTTTACCGGCAGCGCGGCTGCCGGCGACTTCGTCCTTCGCCTCGGCAGCGGCGCGATTCTCGCCCGGCTGATCCTTCCTGAACATTTCGGTTTGGTCATGATGGTCTTGGCGTTCACTGGTGTCGCGGATCACCTTCGGGAACTGGGTCTCTCCTTTGCGACCATCCAGGAGAGGGGAATCACTCACGGACAGGTCACTAATCTTTTTTGGATCAACACGCTTGCCGGCCTTGGCATTGCCGGCGTCATTTGCGGGTGTTCACCCCTCATCTCAGCCTATTATCGCGACTCGAGGCTCATCGCGATCACCTGTCTTTTGGCCACAAACTATTTCTTTGGCGGGTTGACGGTGCAGCACGAGGCCCTGCTCACGCGCCAGTTAAAGCTCGGTCACACTGCCATCGTCCGTTTGCTCGCCAGTGTGGTCAGTACTTTATTCGCGGTGGTGCTTGCTTTCAAGGGTTTCGGATGTTGGGCGCTGGTCTGGCGGGAAGTGTCGCGGAGCATTCTTGCGGCAGCGGGAATGTGGCTTTGCTTTCCGTGGATTCCCGGGCTTCCGTCGCGAAAAGCCAATGTTCGGAGGCTGCTCGGGTTTGGCACCAATCTCACGCTCGCGAATGTTCTTGCCACCTTGAGCGAAGGTGTGGATCGTCTCATCATCGGACGCGTTTGGGGCGCCGCGCCCATCGGGATCTACCGGCAAGCTTTCCAATTGATAGCGGTGCCCACCGACCAGGTGCCCACCATGATTTATTGCACAGTGCAACCGGGTCTTTGCGCCTTGCAGGCGGACGCCTCCCGGTTTCAGCGCTATTATCAAAGAGGGCTTGCCGCCGTGTGCATCATCGTCATGCCCATCAGTCTGTTTGTGGCCCTGTACTCCACAGAAGTCACCCGAGTCATGCTCGGTCCGAGGTGGGCGGCATCCGCCCCCATCCTGATGATTCTTAGTTTCGGGACACTTATCAAGCAGCCGATCACCTCGGCGGCATGGGTATTGATAAGCTGCGGCCGCGCGAAAACTTATCTGGCGCTCACGATGGCACAGAATGTGACGGTAATTCTCTTTATGCTCGTAGGAGTGAGGTGGGGCATCAATGGGGTGGCGGTGGCGTACGTGGCGGCCACTTATTTTTTGATCTGGCCCAAGCTTCATTATAGTCTGAAGGGATCGCCCATTTCAATGCGCGCCTTCCTCACCCCCCTGCTGCGTCCCGCGGTGGCGAGCGCCGTCATGGCGTTAGCCCTGGTCATTCTCCGGTTCGCCACTCCGGGCCAATCCACCATTCCCGCCCTGGCGATCGGCACTTTGACGGGCTTGGCCGTTTTCTGCGTCACCTGGTTGCTGATGCCTGGGGGCAAAGCAGAAGTTTCTTCGGCCATTCATGATTTGCGCTCGGCACTTCGCACTACGGGGAAGACGCCAAAACTCAGCCCGGCAGAGATTCCCGCCGAGGGCTAGCCGGCGAGGCACGTCCGCCAAAAATGCCGACGACAGCAACACCATCGGTGCAGGCCAGGTGAATTGAGGATGACAGCAAAACTCCAAAAACGATTCCAATCAAACTCTCAGTGGCTGTAACAGCACGGAAATCAAATGTCCCCGGGCAGGTCGTCAATCCTTCAAGATCGGCCTGGGGCCTTGCCACCCGGCGCATGGCCTGGCGGCTGACTTGGCGCGGCTGGCTTCTTCTCCTCGCGGTCCTTTTTGCTTTGCTGCTGGTGCTGCGGTTCTGCGTTTATTCCTTTCTGGCACTCAACCAACCCCTGCCTTCCAGCTTGCTCATTTTTGAAGGCTGGTCGCCATCTTATACCACCAAGCAAATCGCCGATGTCTTCCGCTCCGGCCACTACCAAAAAATCCTGGTCCTTCGGCCGATTGACGTGTCCACCAACGAATATGAATCCGGCCGCTTTTCCGGCGATTACATGGTAAATCTCCTCGTCCAGCACG
>JBEKUQ010000328.1:0-4383 GCA_049514835.1 Verrucomicrobiota bacterium
ATTGGTCGGGAGTGAGGGCGCCGCCCAGATGATCGCTGCGCCCGGTGGCGACGTGGAGGGTGCCGAGGATTTTTTCGTCCTGGATGTCGCGGCCAGAGGGCGGAAGTTCCTGGGTGCCGAAACCCAGTTCGCCGATTTGCCCGGTGACGGGATCGGAGAGGAGTTTGCGGTTGTGGGCGTCCACTTCGCTTTGGCGGCCCTGGGCGAGGATGGCTTTTTGGATGCGGCCGCCGGAAACTTGCATGAGGCCGATGGTGCCGTCCTCGTAACGGAGGGGAAAGACCCCTTCGGCGCTGTGGGGCACGAAATAGACTTCGCCGGCGGGGAGATTGGCGACATCGGGCTTGCCGCGGGGGCAAAGGCCGTGGCTTTTCTGGGCTTCCTGACGGCCGCAGAGAAGGTGCAAGGAGTATTTCTTGCCGAGGAGGAGGAATTCAATTTGAAAGGAATCGGCGCGGGTCAGGCCGAGCCGGAGTTTTTCGGCCTGGCGGCTGACTTCGTTGTAGTCCACCGCAAGACCGGTGCGCAAGATGATGTCGTTGAGGCCGTGCAAGGTGGCGCCGCGGAAGCCGAAGCGTTTGGCAAAAGCGGTCAAAGGGGCGGTGGCGGAGAAGGTGGAGACGCAGAGGATGATGTTGAAACTGGGGTAAATGTCCTTTTGGAGGCTTCGTTCATGTCCGCCGACATCGAAGGCCTGGTCCGGCAGGTCGAGATTGCTGCCGCCGGTGATTTGATAGGCGAAAAGGTCGCCGCCGGCGAGATTGAGATCGGCCAGGCCGCCATTCTTTAGTCCCTGGTAAAAGACCTCGTAGGCGTGGCGCTGGATGGAGAGGGTGGGGTCTTTGAGGAAGGCGAAGTCGCGAACCAACCTGGGATCGGCCAGATCAATGAGGATGGCGAGCCGTTCGCCCGGCACGGGGGAGAAGACGGTGCGGAGAAGGCGGGTGAGACTAAACGGGGGGAACGTTTGTGCTTGCATAAGTGGTCATGGATTCTGCGCTGCTCTACTTTACCACTGATAGGGGATTATTTCCACTCCGGGTGTTGATCTGCCGCGAAAAGGCGCAGAAGGCGCAGCGCGGCCAGCCGCAAGCAAAGATGAATTGACCACAAAGAACACAAGGATCGCAGAGAAAAATCAACATAAGTTGTTCTCCATGCGGTCTTTGCGCTGCGGGCCTGGCGAAATCAATTCCACCGTTGACGCGGTTGACTAACTGGACTAATTTAACCGGCATGACCATGGTGAATGTTCACGCGGCGAAAACCAACTTTTCCAGCCTGCTGGCCCGGTTGGAAAAGGACAGCAAATCCATCGTGATCTGCCGCAATGGAGTGCCGGTGGCCGATCTGGTCCCGCATCGCCGCGCCAGCCGGATCAAGGCGCATCCTGCCTTGCGCAAAATCAAAATCGGGTATGATCCGGTCGAGCCGCTTTCCACCGAGGAATGGCCGGAGGCGGCCCGATGATTCTGGACACCTGCGCCCTGCTCTGGCTCGCCAGCCGCGACAAAAAACTCAGCCGCTCCGCGCTCAAACAAATCAACCAGGCTCCGGCTGTTTATGTGTCGGCCATCAGCGGTTTTGAAATCGCCATCAAGGTGGCCAAAGGAAAGCTGCAACTGCCCGGTCCGCCGCAAGAATGGTTTGAGAGAATTGTCCAGCACCATGGGCTGGCTGTTCTGCCTCTGGAATTGAACGTCTGCATCGCCGCGGCCCAACTTCCGCCGATCCACGAAGACCCTTGCGACCGGTTTATCATCGCCGCCGCAAAAATGAATGATCTGGTCGTGGTCACGGCCGATGAGCGGTTCGAAGAATACGGTTTGACAGTTTTGAGTTGAATGCGGGCGAAGCGACGGGGCGAAGGAGCCAAACCAAGTTTGGTTCATTTTGACACGGATTTTTGATCTTTCATCGCTGACTCTGCCCGAGGCAAGGATGGGTCCCGGGTGCAGGACAAATATTTGCGCGAGATTGATCCCCTCTCTCCAACTCTCTCCCCGCCAGCGGAGAGAGCGAAGGAGCCTCGGCCGCATATAGCCGCACATATCCGAGTCACGAGGCGAATTGGGAAAACGAAAAACCTTGTCGTGCGCCCGGTTGGAACGCCGAACTGGGTTGGGTTGGCAAAAATCGAAAGCGGCAGCAAGCTGCCGCACTCCAGATTGGGATTTGCGGCGGTCATAGACCGCCGCTACATGGAAGAAGGTCGGGGCGCGGGGGCGGGGGTTATTTCTGGAGCTGGAATTTGAGGTGGCCGGCGGCGGCGGTGACTTTGATGGTGTCGCCGGGCTTGAATTCGCCCGCCAGAAGTTTCATGGCCAGAGGGTTGAGGAGTTGTTCCTGAATGGCGCGCTTGAGGGGACGGGCGCCGAATTGGGGATCATAGCCTTCCTTGGCCAGCAAGCGGGCGGCGGCGGGGTCGAGGGTAACGTCCAGTTGTTGCTTGGCCAGACGGCCTTTGAGGGCGCGCAACTGGATTTCGACGATGGCAGCAATTTGTTCTTCATCCAGGCTGTGGAAGATGATGATGTCGTCCACGCGGTTGAGGAATTCGGGACGGAAGTACTTTTTCAATTCGGCGCGGACGAGTTCCTCCATGTGGGCGTGATCAGGGCCGGAAGGGCCGCTTTCGGCCGAGAAGAATTCCTGGATGATGGGGGAACCGATGTTGCTGGTCATGACGATGAGGGCGCTTTTGAAATCCACGGTGCGGCCCTGGCCGTCGGTCAGGCGGCCGTCGTCGAGGACTTGGAGGAGGATGTTGAAGACGTCGGCATGGGCTTTTTCGATTTCGTCGAAGAGGATGACGCTATAGGGGCGGCGGCGGACGGCTTCGCTGAGCTGGCCGCCTTCCTCGTAGCCGACATAGCCCGGAGGCGCGCCAACGAGGCGGGCGACGGCGTGGCGTTCCATGTATTCGCTCATGTCAATGCGGATCATGGCGTTTTCATCGTCAAATAGAAATTCGGCGAGGGCGCGGGCCAGCTCGGTTTTGCCCACGCCGGTGGGGCCGAGGAAAATGAAGGAGCCGAGGGGACGGTTGGGGTCCTGCAAGCCGCTGCGGGCGCGGCGGACGGCGTTGGCCACGGCGGCAATGGCCTGGGTCTGGCCGACGACGCGGCGGCCGAGGCGCTCCTCCATGTGGACGAGTTTTTCGCGCTCGCCCTCGAGGAGGCGGCTGACGGGAACGCCGCTCCAGGCGGCGACGACGCGGGCGATGTCCTCGGGGGTGACTTCCTCGCTGAGGAGCCGGGCGCCCTGGCGTCGGGCGAAATCCTTCTGGGCGGCGTCGAGCTTGCGGCGGAGGTCGGGGATGCGGCCATATTGGATTTGGGAGGCGAGGTTGAGGTCGCCGGCGCGCTGGGCGGATTCTTGTTGTTGACGGGCTTCCTCCAACTGGGAGTTGAGGATGGAGATGGCGTTGATGGCGGCCTTTTCGTTTTGCCAGGCGGCGCGGAGGGTGGCGGCGCTGTCCTTGAGGTTGGCGAGGTCACGCTCGATTTTTTTGAGGCGTTCGCGGGAGGCGTCGTCTTTTTCCTTGCGCAAGGCGTTCTGCTCGATTTCCAACTGGAGGATCTGGCGTTCGAGCTGATCGAGTTCGGCGGGCATGGAATCCTGCTCCATGCGGAGGCGGGAGGCGGCTTCGTCCATCAGGTCCACGGCCTTGTCGGGGAGGAAACGGCCGGTGATGTAACGATGGGAGAGGGTGGCGGCGGCGACCAGGGCGGCGTCCTGGATGCGGACGCCGTGGTGGACTTCGTAGCGCTCCTTGAGGCCGCGCAGGATGGCGATGGTTTCCTCGACGGAGGGTTCGGCAATGTAGATGGGCTGGAAACGGCGTTCGAGGGCGGGGTCTTTTTCGATGTGTTTGCGGTATTCGTCCAGGGTGGTGGCGCCGATGCAGCGCAGTTCGCCGCGGGCCAGGGAGGGTTTGAGCATGTTGGCGGCGTCGGCCGCCCCCTCGGCGGCGCCCGCCCCGACGATGGTGTGCAATTCGTCAATGAAGAGAAGGACGCGGCCCTGGCTGGCGGTGACTTCCTTGAGGAAGGCCTTGAGGCGGTCTTCAAATTCGCCGCGGAATTTGGCGCCGGCGATCATGGCGCCGAGGTCCAGGGCGACGAGTTTTTTGTTTTTGAGGGATTCGGGGACGTCGCCGCTGACGATGCGGCGGGCGAGGCCTTCGACGATGGCGGTTTTGCCGGTGCCCGGCTCGCCAATGAGGACGGGGTTGTTCTTGGTGCGGCGGGAGAGAACCTGCATGACGCGGCGGATTTCCTCGTTGCGGCCGATGACGGGGTCAATTTTGCCGGCGCGGGCCAGGGCGGTGAGGTCGCGGCCATATTTTTCCAGGGCCTGGAATTTGTCTTCGGGGTTGGG
>JBEKUQ010000329.1:0-4370 GCA_049514835.1 Verrucomicrobiota bacterium
GTGTTCCAGTCCACATCCTCCGCCCGCAGGCAGGCCGCGTCTGTTTGCGACGCGCCGGTATGCCACAGCATTTCGTAAAAATCCCGCCGCTCCGGGTTTTGTTCGCGCTGGACGATGGCCGCGTGTTCTTCCGCCGTGATCGCCCGCTTGGTCTTGAACACCGGCTTGGGCCATTGCAGGCGCGGAATGACCGATTTCAGGAGCCATTCCATGCCGAGGGCATGATTGTGAACCCGCCGCAAATAGACATTCGTGGACACCTTGCCATCCGCCAGCGCCAGGTCGAAATGTTCCGGGCGAGTTTCGGCGACGGCCAGGTTGCGGATGCAGTCGAAATTCCTGTCCTTGACCGCAACCTCCCAGCGCCGCCGCGTGTCATCCGTTTTCTTGGCGACGATATTTTCCATGACCTCCTGCCATGTCCGCGTTGCCAACTTGGGATCAGCCCCGTTGAGATACACCCGCGCCAGCGCAAGGTTGAAGTGCGGCTGACACTTCGTTTCGTTGTGCGCCTGGAGGATGCGTTGCGCCTCAAACTTGTCGCTTGTCTTGAGGCTCTTTTGTTCGCCGCTGATCTTGTTTTTCAGGTAGAAGACGCCCCAGGGACGCCGGACCAGACCGAATGCTTGTTTCATTGTTTCACTCATGTTTATGAGTGTGAGGCAGTCGGCGGCTGTCGCGTAAGCGAGCAGTGGGCAAGCGGTATCCGAGCAGAGACCAGTTTCTGAACGGGCAGCCAAACAGGTGAAGATTCCGGTGAAACTATGACTCTCGACTCGCACAAAACCCTTGCCAATCAAGGGTTTAGAACTGGAGGCGGGGGTCGGAATTGAACCGACGCATACAGCTTTTGCAGAGCCGTGCCTTACCACTTGGCTACCCCGCCCGACTGCAAAAAGGGTACCGTATTCTGATCCGCTGGCAAGTCATGTTTTGCGGCCCGCTTGCCGACGGTGGTGCGGCTGATGTTTTCCCCCTGCGGGGATTGCCGGCTTCCAAAGACTGATGGGAGCCGGGAGGCGTCTCAAGCTTCAGCCTGACTCTTCCATCTTTTCCAGATGAGGCCGAAGGAGGGGGCGAAGTCGCGCGGATTTCGAGCCAGCAGTTCGTTGACCTCGGCCGGGGTGAACCATTCGCCGCGCTCGATTTCTTCGGGATGCAATGTGAACGGGCCTTCGGATTCGCATCGGTAGGCCCAGACAAATTCCTGGCCGGTTCCGGCGCAGGCCGCGATTTTGAACAACGGCCGGGGCGCGACCGCGCCGCTCCAACCGAGTTCCTCGCGCAGTTCGCGCTCCGCGCCGGCCGCGTAGTCCTCGCCGCTCGCCAAATGGCCGGAGGCGGAGGAATCCCAGACGCCGGGAAAAGTGTCCTTGGTCATGGAGCGCTTTTGCAAAAATATCCTGCCGCGGCCATCAAAGACCAGCACGTGGACGGCCCGGTGTCGGTGGCCGTCCCGATGGACCACGCGGCGCGGAAGCCGGCCAATGACTTCATCGTTTTCGTTGACAATATCGAAGATCTCGTCGGGCATGGGCGGAGGAGTTTGGGCGCGGCCCAGGATTTCGACCAGGCGGACGAATTGTTCGAGCGTGACGCCTTCGGCGCGGATTTGCGCGGAGAGAGCCAGTTCGCGGAAGGCCTGCGTCAGCCGGGCCTCGGGCCAATTCTGCTTGAGCAGTTTGAACATCATCTTTCGCCGCTGGGAGAAAGCATGTTTGACAAGCGTGGCGAAAACGGGGCGCAGTTCCGGTTCCAGCAGGGGAACCGGCCGCCGCCTCAGGGTGACGCAGGCGCTGTCCACGTCCGGCTCCGGGAAAAAGCAGGAGGGGGGGATTCTGAACCAGCCCGCGCAGCGGCAGGGCAGTTGCACCATGAGACTAAGTATCCCATAGTGTTTGCTTCCGGCCTCGGCGGCCAGGCGCTGGGCGACTTCAATTTGCAGCGTGGCCACCATGCGCTCCGGCGGCGTTTCGGCCTGCGCCAGTTCCACCAGCATGGAGGAACCGGTCGAGTAGGGCAAATTCGACACGACCTTCCAACCGCCCCAGGCGCGGTGGGTTTTGAGGTGGGCCAGGGCATCGTCGTGGACCAGTTGCAAACGGGCGAGGCCGGCGAATTTTTGCCGGAGAAAATCAAAAAGGCGCCGGTCTTTCTCGATGGCCAGCACCTGGGCGCCGCTCTGCAGCAGCGCTTCGGTCAGCGGACCCAGGCCGGGGCCGATTTCCAGGATTTTGTCCTCCGGCCCGGCCTCCGCGGCGGCCACGATGCGGCGCACCTGGTTCTGGTCGTGCAAAAAATTTTGGCCGAGCGATTTGGACAAGGCCAAATCGCGCCTCGCCAGAATTTCGCGAATGTCGCTCAGGGTCATGCGGCGGGCAGGTTCTTCAGCGCTTGCCCGAAGGCGCGCGCGGCGGCGGCCAGTTGGGCGCGCGTGATCGTCAGGGGCGGAGTGAAACTGATTATATTTGACGCTTCTCCCTCCGGCAGGACCATGTAGCCGGCGCACAACATCGCCTCCAACACCGCCAGCGCCGCGGCGGAGGCGGGCGCGCCGTCGGGCCGGCGGATTTCCACGCCCGCCATGAGGCCCAGCCCGCGAATTTCCAACCGGTAAGACGACGGCGGAACTTGCGCGCGCAGTTCTTGCAGGAAGAATTCGCCCCGCTCCGCGCTGCGCGCCGGCAGATTGCGCGATTGGATTTCCTTGATTTGCGCCAGTGCCATGGCGCAGCCAACCGGATGGCCCAGGAAGGTGCTCGTATGGATCGCTTCGCCGGTGGAGCGCGGCCAGGCGGCGTCCATCAAATCGGCGCGGCCCACGCACGCCGAGAGGGGAAATCCGCCGGTGAGGGCCTTGCCCAGGCAAATCAGGTCCGGCACAACGCCGCCGTGCTCGCAGGCGAACCATTTGCCGGTGCGCCCAAACCCGGTGTAAATCTCGTCAAGTATAAGCAACGCGCCCAACTCCCGGCAAAGCTCGCGCAGCCGCGGCAGAAAACCGGCCGGCGGAACGTTGATGCCGCCGCGCCCCTGCACCGGCTCGGCCAGAACCGCCCCGAAGGGAAGTTTTTCATGGGATTTTCGTATCCATCGCTCCAACGGCGGCAGATCGGCGCTCTCTTTCGGAAACGGCGCGAAGCCGCCGAACCCGGCCAATTGCGCCCGGAAGGGAGCGCGAAAATAAGCGCGATGCGTCGCGTTGAGGGCGCCGTAACCCAGCCCATGATACGCGCCGGTGAAGGCGAGAATGCGCGGCTTGCCGGTGGCGAGCAGCGCGGTTTTCAGGGCCGCCTCCACCGCTTCAAAACCGGAGTTGGCAAAAATGGTTTTGCCCGTGAGACGCGACTCCGCGGGGCGGGCGGCGGTCCAGCGTTCAAAGGTGATGCGGCTGAGTTCGCGGGCCAGCTCCGCCTTGCGGGCATGGGGGTAAACGTCGCCCATGGCGTGGAGCAGAACGCCCATCTGCCGCCGCGCCGCCGCGACCACGCGCGGATTGGCGTGGCCTGCCGCCGCCACTCCGAACGCGGCCGTCAAGTCGAGATATTTTTTGCCGGCGGCGTCCCACACCTCCGCTCCGCGGGCCTGCTCCCACACCACCGGCGCGGAAAGGTCCGCCGCGATGGCCAGCACGTTGGGCGACTCGTAATCGCGCAACAGGCGCAGGATTTCTTGCGTCCGGTTCATGTCAAACTCCCCGCTGGTCCGGGGGCCAGATGAATTTGTGCATTTGCAATTGAAAGCGGACGGGCAGCGCTTCGGCGACGATTCTCTCCACGAGTTGCAGCCGCGTGAGGGGCGTTTGCCCGGCCGGAATTCGTTTCAACGATTTGTCCTGCTGGCGCGGCAGGAGCGGTGATGCCCAGGAAAAAAGAACGGGACAAATTTTGGCGAGCTGGCGTGAGGCCAGTTGTTCTTTGGCCCACTCGTAATCCTGCGCGGTGCCGATGACGAATTTGATTTCGTCGCCGGGCCTGAGGAGGGGCAGGTTTTGCCAGCGGTTGCGCCTGACTTCGCCGCTGCTGGGGCATTTCAAGTCCATGATCCGATGCACGCGCGCGTCCACGCCCGCGATGTCCAGCGCGCCGCTGGTTTCCAGAAGGACGGTGTAGCCCGCGTCGCACAGCGATTTCATCAGGGGCAGCGAATTCTTTTGCAGAAGCGGTTCGCCGCCCGTGAGTTCGACCAGGGGAAGGCGGAAATGGTCAATGGGGAATGGGGATTGGTGAAAGGGCGCGGCCAGTTCGTCAACGCGGCCGGCGATTTCCGGCAGCGTCATCTCGCGCCCCTCGGTGAAGGCGTAAGCGGTATCGCAATACGAGCACCGCAAATTGCAGGCCGTCAGGCGGATAAAAATGCAGGGCAGTCCC
>JBEKUQ010000330.1:0-4369 GCA_049514835.1 Verrucomicrobiota bacterium
ATCGGCAGATTGGCCGTGACGCGCACGCGTTTGCCTTGGGAATTAAAGAGCCAGTCGCCAGCTTGCAGGCGGGAAACCGCAGTCCAACCCTTGCCATCCACCCAGAGGAGATGCTCGGCGGTCGCCTGCACCGGCCGCGCCGCCTCGCCGTTCGCTCCCGAAAGCCGGATTTCATGGACGTCGGTGGATTGCAGCGAGTAATTATCCACCACCACCGCGATGTTATCCGTCCGTTCGCCGCTGCGGACGCGGTCGTTGGGGTGGATGCCGGAAATAGCTTTCCATGAGCCGTCCGCCATCAAGACCTGTGTATCCGCCGCAAAACAGCCGTTGCCGACAGGCTGGTAAGCCTGGTTGGATTGCTGCGCCGCGGGTCCGGGACTACCCCCGAGGCCGGGAAGCGAGCCTCCCAAATTGGCCAGGAGGCTGCCGATGACACATCCGATGTAGCTCGCGGCCGCCGCCGGCAGCGCGCCCGCAGCCCCGGCGCCCGCGGCCGCCAGTCCTGCCACACTTCCGGCGAATGCGGTAATGGCCATGCCAAGGGCAGTTCCTCCCGCTAGGGCAATCGCGGTTTTATCCTTCGGACAAACCCCCTCGGCAAAGGCAATGGCGTTGAGGCCCTCAACGAACGCCACTGCGCCGCTGAGGAATCCTCCCAAGTCAGGCAGGCAACCCGCCAGGACGCTTCCTGCCCCCTGCTGGGTTGGGCCGTTGGGTCCCCAATAGTTGACCGCAAAGGGAACATCCACGCTCTGTTGCGGCAGCAGCACCGGCATGTAGGTGATCAGCGGCAGGAAGCTCGCCTGATTGTCCTGCGAGCCTTGGATGTTGACGTTCTCCATCTGGATCAGTCCCTGGTTGCCCACCGTCACATTGTAGCTGGCTTGGAAACCCGGCGTCACATTATTGAACTGCTGGAAAGGCGGTGTCACTGTCAACACGGGAATCGGCACGAAGGTCTCATATGTCTCGGTGACAGAGATGTTATAGGTGTCCGTGAATGGCACCGGCACCACCGTGAAGTTGACCGTCACCAGGCTGCGGTTCAGCCGCGCGTGTTGATAGCCGATCTGATCGGCCACGATGGTGATCGGTCCCGTGCTGGCCGAGCAGCCGGGCGACGAGGCCTGCCAGCTCCACGACCCTTCTTCCAGGTTGGTGATCGTCACCAATCCGTTGGTGTCCGTGTAATACGGCCCCAAATCCGCCGAGATCAAGTCATTGTGCAGCCGGATGGCCGCCCCCACCAGGGTCGTGCCCACGATGTCATCTACATAAAACTGCACGCCGCCCGTCAGGCTGGAAGTCACAATCGCATAAACCCCCACCGGGAATGGCTGGTTCAGATTGGTTCCCTGTACCACAATGCTGTCAGAATAGAACGCCAGCGGCGTGCCCGTGGGCGGAGTGAACACCACGGTCAGGCTGTTGGACTGCCCCTGCGCCAAATCCGGCAGATGAATGCTGCCATCGTCGGCGGTGGGCAAGTTGAGCTGCATCCACGAATTGGTCGGCGGCGTCAGGGTCACTCCCTTCAGGTCCGTCAATCCCTTGTTCGCGATGATGATCTGCCCGCTCTTCTGGTCTCCCCGGTTCACGCTCACTTCCAGGTAGCCTTGCGCCGGCGTTGTCACCACCAAGACCGGGACCGCCGGGAACAGCGTCACCGTTCCGGTGAACGCCACCGACGCCCCTTCCGCCGAGGTGAAGTCAAAGGCAATCTGCGCCGTGTCCGGCGCGTCTATCGCCGCCGCCATCTCCAGGTTCACCGTCTGGCTTTGTCCCGGCAAAACCATGAAGCCCGCCGCGGTCAGGTTGGTCCCCGTGATTTTGGCCAGCGGCACCTGGTTCGACCCCGACAGCGTAAACGCGCTAAAGCTGCATTCCAATTGGGTCAGCGGCACATCCCCCGGGTTGACCAAGGCAATGGAAAAGTTCAACGTGCCGTTCTTGGACATCTGAATGTCGCCCTGGGCGGGGTTGGAATAAACCCGGTAAATAAAGATCTGCGCCTGGTTGAGTTGGTCCACGACCAGAGGATTGGCGGCCCACAGGCTCAGAGACCCGCCAAAGCCCGGCGGCGGATTATAGGTGTACTGGTAATTGCCATTGGTGTCGGTGGTCACCGGGATATACCAGCGATAACCGCGCGTGGCGAAACCGATATTCAGGGCCGCATTGGCAAGGGGCAAACCGGTCAGGCGGGTGATGGCCTGCCCGGTGATGATGACCGAATCGTCATTCACGTAATTGATCTTGTCGGTTTGGAGCGTGCCGTAATAGGGCGTTTGCGCCAGGCCCGAAACCATGCTGCCAAGCAGCGGGCCGGAGGTCAGTTGGGCCGGCGTGCCGATTTGGCTGTAATTGGTGCCCACCACCGCCTGGAAGGTCACATTGCCCGTGCCTACCAACGCCGCCGGCACGAGGACATTTGCCACGGTAAATTGAACCGAGGCTCCCGCAGCGATGTTCACGTAGGCGGTGCCGTCCGACATAAAGGTAGTTCCCGGCGGCGCGCCCTGGTAGGGGGTGCGGCTGACCTCCTGGCCCAAAGCATTCTGGACTGAAACATAGATGTCACCCGGCTGGCTCCCGTTGGCCCGCTCCACGACGACCTGCATATTGACATAACCGCGATTGAAGATCTGGACTTGGAACGGCGTCAAACCGCCCGCCAATGGCAATTGGTTGGCGGAGATTGAAACCTCCGTGCCCGGCAACTGGCTGTTCGTCAGAACAAAGACGGCCTGATAGGTGACGCTACTGCCTTCGCTGTCCGTTTGCTGGACGGCGTTCAGCGTTATGGTCTGCGTGGCCACCACGGGGGCTTCCGCCACGATGACGCTTTGCTGAACATTGCCTCCCGGAAGGACGGTTGCAACCAGGCTTTGCGTCACAGTCAATGCATCCGCCCCCGGCGCCGTCCGGTTCCAGATCAAGCTTGCCAGCGCCAGGCTGGCCGTGCCGCTGCGGTTGGTGATGCCGGCCTGCAACCGGTCAAAGTATCCGGTCAAAAGCGGATTGCTGATCCCGGTCCCCGCCGCATTTGCCAGCAAACCAAAGGCGACCGGATTCGCCGTGACGATGCGCTGGGGCCCTTCCTGCGCCGAACCATTGACCGCCGTCACCCCGTAGGTGATGGCCTCGGACATGGGAAGGTTGTCGGTGTAATTCGTCGCCGTCAACAGAGCCGAATTCTGCTTGATCCCGTTGCGATAGACATTGAAGCCGACCACGGTCGGATCGCCGCTGAGCCAGGTGAGGACCGGAGCCTGGCCCAAAACCGACAGGACGGACAGATTGTTGACAGGACTGACCAGCAACTGGATCGAGGCCGGAGCGCTCGGATTCTCGTTGCCCACCGCGTCCACGGCGGAAACGATGTAGCTGTCGGTTCCGCGGGGCGGATAATCAATGACCGGCCCCGCGAAGGACACCGTCTGAATGAGTGTCCCGTTGCGATAAACGTTGTAATGGTCGGGTATTTCGCCGCCCGACGGCTCCTGCCAGGCAATTTGCACACCGCTGGGCGCCAGGGAAACCGTAACATTGACCGGAGCGGCCGGGGGCGTGCTGACCGACGTGGCGATCACCACATCGGAAATGGAGCTTTCCGATCCGAGCCGGCTGGCGCTGACCCCATAGCTGTATTGTCCGTCGCGCGGCGGCAGGTCCACCACGTAATTGCTGGTGATGCCGTCCAAGTCCAGGGCATAAGGAGCGGTGAAGTTGGTCCCCGTTTCGCGGTAGAGCCGATAGATTTGCGCGTTGCTGACGGAATTCCAGGAAAGACGGATGCTTCCGCCCGGCAGGCTGGTGGCCATCAGGTTCGTCGGCGCCGCCGGCGGCGAGGGCAGGGCGGTGTTGTAAAGTTCCAAGCGGCCGCCCGCAATAATATTGGTTCCGACATTGCCCACGCTGTCCTGGGCGCTGAGGACGAACTGACCGAAACCCGAACCCATCCCCGGAGTGAGCGCCAGTGCTCCGCTCCAGTTCGTGCCAGTGCCCGCCAATGTCACCGGAACGGTGGCGCCGGCCGGCGGCGTGAAGGCAAGAGTGGGGGTCGTGCCCGACGCAGCCGGTTTGGTCAAAATCACGCCCACCGCGACACCCGTATTGCTGGCGGTTTGCACCGGGCCGGCCGGCACGGTGGCGATCGTTCCGGCAGGAGGCGTGGTATCCACCGTCAAGGGCGCGCCGGCGGGGGCGCCGTTAAACGTATTGCCGGCCTGATCCTGCGCGGTGGCCAGCACGGACACTGTGCCGGACGGCGTTGTGGACGCGATGACAAACACGGTTTGGTAGGTGTTGAGCGCCACGTTGGTCAGGCTCAACAACACGGGCGAGGCGGCGCCATTGGGCCGGA
>JBEKUQ010000331.1:0-4360 GCA_049514835.1 Verrucomicrobiota bacterium
AAATGACAAATTCTCAATGACCAACTCTCAATAGTTCCGCAACCATGCCCGAGGCAGAGAAGCTCCAAAAAGGCAAAATGCGTCCCTTCATTTGCCGGCCCTTCTCGCCCGATTGACATCCCCCCTCGATTATTGCCAACATTCCCGCATGACAAAGGTTTTTTCTTTTGCCCTGATCGGGATGGCCGCGCTGATTTGCGCCACGGCCCGTGCCGCAGATTGGCCGAACTTTCGCGGCCCCAATCACAACGGCATTTCCTCGGAGACGGGTTGGCTGGTGAAATGGCCGGCGCAGGGACCCAAACCGCTTTGGAAAGCGTCTGTCGGCCTCGGCTATGCCTCCATCACCGTCGCCCAGGGCCGGGCTTACGCCACGGGCAACACCGGCGACATCGCCACGCTCTATTGTTTGGATGCCGGCACCGGCAGCAATCTCTGGAGATTCTCCTGCGCCAACCAGATTCTCAATGATTACAGCAAACCGAAAGGAATGGGAGGCACCAGCGGCTCACCCGCGATTGACGGTGACCGCGTTTATCTGATCAGCGGAGACGGCTGCTTGTTCGCCCTGGAAACACAGACTGGCGCCATCGTTTGGTCCAACAACCTCGTCAGCCAACTGGGCCTGACCAAGCCCCGCTGGGGATACACCGGTTCCCCGCTCGTGCAGGATAATCTGCTCGTGCTGGACGTGGGTGGTTCGGGCACGGCCGTGGATAAAACCACCGGCAAGGTCCTGTGGACTTCCGACAAGGCCATATCGGGTTATTCCACGCCGGTGCCCTGTTCCTTCAACGGCGCCCCAGCCGTCGCCATTCTTTCGGTGGACACGGCTTACGGGGTGGAGACAAAAACCGGCAAAACCATCTGGAGTTTCCCCTTTAAAACGCAGAATAACCTCAACATCGCCGACGTCGCTGTTTCCAACAACAACTTTTTTATGTCGGCCGGCTACAATCATGGCGGGGTCATGGCCAGTTTCGACGGCACGAAAGCCACCCAAGTATGGGCCAACCCGGGTTTCGCCAACCACATCAATTCGTCGGTTCTCATTGACGGCTATCTGTATGGGGTGGCGGGCATGGTCAATGCCAGCGGCGACCAGGCGGCCACTTTGCAGTGCGTTGATTTCGCGACCGGCGCACAAAAGTGGAGTTATTCGGGCCTGGGCGGCGGCGGCTTGATCGTGGCCGATCACAAAATCATCATGTTGAGCGATACCGGCGAACTGGTCGTCGGCGAGGCTTCCCCGGCGCCGTTCGCCCCGATTTCCCGCGCCCGGGTCCTTGGCGAGTGGTGCTGGACCGCTCCCACGCTGGCCAACGGGCGCATTTACTGCCGCAACAACCAGGGCGACATGCTATGCCTCGATGTGAAAGCCCCATGATGGAAAGGGAAAGGCGTCAACCCATAGTTTGGTGTGGCTTGTCTGAATTCCAGGGCGGAACTGAACCAAACTATGGGTTGACACCTTCGCTAACCAAGCTGTCAAGCTGTCCATGAGCGCAGCTGGAGCTTGACTTTCCCCACTCGGCGTGCCTACTTGAACCGATCAAAAGGTCACGCTTTACGCCATGACTAAAACTGTAATCTGGATTTTAGCCGTTCTTGGCCTGCTCCCGGCCACGCTGCTCAGCATTGCTTATCTTGTTGCCATTGTTTCCAGTGCTCGCCTGACGAAGGAGCAGTCCGATTTGGGTGATGTTTCCATTCAGATTGGTTGGTCCTCGACCGAGCTGCACATGTCCACACAGCTTTGGCCCGCTGCGCTTGTATTGTCGGGCGTGCTGGCTGTTGTTGTTGGGCTGTTTTTCCTGTTGCCGAGACAGCCCGACCGTGTTAGCAGCGGCGGGTTTTTGAAAATGGAATCCTACATTGGCCGACTGCTCCGCTCGGAAAAGAAATCATCTTGCATCATTGTGTCAACGCTGGATGGCCAGAGCTCCCTCCTTGTGATGCGCCAAGCCGGGCAAACAATGCTCCTTGTTTCTGCAGACCGGACAAAGAACGACGGCCAAGAGGAAAAGATGCGGGAGTTCTTCAAAAAGATTGGGATGACGCCAAGCAGAGAGTACCGGTCTGCCAATGGGGGGGTTGAGGATGCGAGGTGCTGCTTTGAATTTCAATTGACCGGGGATCCGAAAGATATCGCCAAGTTGTGCGTGTCCGCCTTCACTGATTTGTTTGGCGTCACCGACCAACACGGATTGGAGTTTACCACACATGGTTTATAGGTCGCGTTGACTCACCGCCGCTGCCGGGAGCTGCGGGCGGGGTAAGCGAGAGAATAGCAAAGGAATCAGAACTCTTCCTTTCCCCATCTGCGCGCATCTGGCCCGTGATCTGCGGGCAAAGGTCTTTTCTTGTTCCCTCATGCGCTTCGTCCTGCGGGAAAAAATCTTGGCGGAATGCCCCGCCTCTTGCTGCCAATGGGAGTTTCATTTTTATGACCCCATTTTTCTGCCATCGTCTTCCTTTGAAAACTTGAGCCGCCTTACCGCTGCCCGCCTAATTCTTCCCGTAGCTCAGATGATAGCCGAACTTGAACAACGGATCGTACTGTTTATCACCCACATTGAGCGGAAGCTGCGACAGCGAGCGCGGCCAGGAATGCGAGAGCTTTCCGGTCGGGCTGTAATCCCCGAAGATCACGTCCGCCACTCCCTGGCCTTCCGACCCCGGCAGCCACGCCGCCATCAGCCCGTCGGCCTGGTCCAAAATGCCGTCTAAAATGACCGGACGACCTGTCAACAAAATCACGACCGTCGGGATGCCCGCCTTTTTGACGTTGGCCAGCACCTGCAAGTTTTCCGGCGGGAGTGCAAGGCTGGCGCTGTCGCCTTCATACTCGGCGTAAGGTTTTTCGCCCAGCACCACCAGCGCGACATCGGCCCCTTCGGCCCCCGTCCCGTCTTTGGAGTAAGTCACCTTGGTCTCTTGGGCAACCGTGTTCCTGACCGCCTGGAGCAGGGTCGTGCCGCCGGGGATTTGATGGTCCATCGCCCCCTGCCAGTTGATCGTCCAGCCGCCGCATTGCAGGCCCAGGTTGTCCGCCCCCACCCCGGCGACGTGCAGGCGCGTCAGCTTCTTGGACAACGGCAACACGTGGTGATTGTTCTTGAGCAAGACCAGGGTTTGGCGAACCGCCTGACGGGCCAGCGCGCGATGTTCGGGCGAGCCAAACGAATTCCACAAACTCCGGTCGGCGAACGGCGGCCGTTGCGGGTCCATCAAACCCAGCGCGAACTTAACCCGCATGATGCGCGTCACCGCGTCGTCTATGCGCGCCATAGGCACTTTGCCTTCCCCGACCAACTCCTTCAGCTTGCCGCAATAATCGGCGTATTGGCCGGTGAGCATGACCATGTCAATGCCGGCGTTGATCGAGATTTCGATGTCCTTTTTGTAATCCGGCGTGATTTGATCAATCGCGTTGTAATCGGAGATGAGAAAACCCTCGAATCCCAGCTCATTTTTAAGGATGTCGGTGAGCAGGTGTTTGTTGGCGGAGCACTTCACCCCGTTCCAACTGCTGTAGGAAGGCATGATCGTGCCCACCCCCGCCTGCACAGTCTGGACGTAGCCCGGCAGGAAGATCTGGCGCAGCGCCGCCTCGTCGCCCAGAGCGTCGCCCTGGTCCAGGAGATGACCGCCGTTGTTTTGGGACGCGTGATAGGAAGTGCCGCCGTCCGCCAGGTAATGCTTGGCGCAGGCCACCACCGAAAGGGGATCCGCCAAATTGTTGCCTTGAAACCCCCGCACCGCCGCCGCCCCCAGCATTTTCACCAGGTCCGGACTCTCCGAATAACCCTCGTAGGTGCGGCCCCACCGCACGTCCCGGGGCACGGCGATACACGGGGCGAAGACCCAGTTGATGCCCGTGGCACGAACTTCCTGCGCCGTCACCCGTTGAATCCTCTCCACCAGATCGGCATCCCCCGCGCAGCCTAATCCCACATTATGCGGAAAAACCACCGCGCCGGGGATGTTGTTGTGACCATGCACCGCATCCACTCCATAAATCAGCGGAATGGCCAGCCGCGTTTTCAGGGCGTGTCGTTGGTACCCGTCCACCATGTCAGTCCAGCCTTGCAAGGTATAGTTCGCTTTGTTGGCCGGACCCGATCCGCCGCCGCTCAGGAGCGAACCCAGGAAGAATTTTTCAATATCGTCGGGATTTTTGAGGGCGGATTGATCCGGCTGACACATCTGCCCAATTTTTTCTTCGAGGGTCATCTTGGACAACAACGCTTTGGCCGGGGTGTCGAAGGCGACAAACATCTTTTGCCGCGACTGGGCGTGGGCGGGAGGGCAGAGGGCCAGCGCAACACCGGCAAGCGCCGCCGTGAACCATGCGGCC
>JBEKUQ010000332.1:0-4355 GCA_049514835.1 Verrucomicrobiota bacterium
AGAGTTTTACAATTGGTTTCATCCTCTGTCAATTTGCTCATCATTGCGAACTGCTGTCAATCAACCATTCTTGTCGTATAACAGGCAAGTCAGGGGCAGGCGCGATTCAGGACGAAGACGGGCGCATCTCGGTTTTTGGCAGGGTCGGCGCGCTGCGCCGACCTGGACGCCGCAGCGCGGCGTCCCTACCTCGGAATTGTCCAAGAACTGAGATGCGCCTGAAGAAGGCGGAGGCGCTTGTTCCTCATTGAAGCGTCCGCCAGTTCCTGCTTGAATGGAGTTCCATGAACCCGTCATCCGGACAACTGAGTGCCATCGAAATCTCCCGCAAAACCAAGCTGCAGCCCATTGAAGCGGTCGCGGCCAAGGTCGGCATCAAGGAGGAGGACCTGGAATTGTACGGCAAGGTCAAGGCCAAGATCAGCCTTGACCTTTACCGGCGGCTGGAAGACGCCCCGACCGGCAAGCTCATCCTGGTGACGGCGATCCACCCGACTCCCGCCGGCGAAGGCAAGACCACCACCAGCATCGGATTGACCGACGCCCTCAATCGCCTGGGCCGGAAAACCATCCTCTGCCTGCGGGAACCGGCCGTGGGACCGTGCTTTGGCGTCAAAGGCGGCGGCACCGGCGGTGGCTACGCCCAGGTCGCGCCCATGGAGGAGATCAATCTGCACTTCAACGGAGATTTCCATGTCGTGACCTCCGCCCATAACCTGCTGGCGGCCATGCTGGACAACCATCTGCACTTTGGCAACGCCCTGGGCATAGACCAGCGCCAGATTGTCTGGCGGCGGGTCATGGACATGAACGAACGGGCCCTGCGCGAGATCGTCATTGGACTCGGCGGCGCCAGCAACTCCATCCCGCGCCAGTCCGGCTTCGATATCACGCCGGCGTCCGAGGTCATGGCCACCCTGTGCTTCTCCGACTCGTTGGCCGAGTTGAAGGCGCGGCTGGGCCGGATCGTCGTGGCCTGTTCCACCAGCGGCGAACTCATTACCGCCCGCGACATCAAGGCGGATGGCGCCATGACCGTCTTGATGCGCTACGGCCTGCAGCCCAACCTGGTGCAGACGCTGGAAGGCAACCCGGCCCTGATCCACGGCGGACCCTTCGGCAACATCGCCCACGGTTGCAACAGTGTCACCGCGACCAAGCTGGGCTTGCGCCTGGCCGATTTCACGGTGACCGAAGCCGGCTTTGGCGCGGACCTCGGCGCGGAGAAGTTCGTCAACATCAAGTGCCGCAAAACCGGTCTGCGCCCGCACTTGGCCGTGCTCGTCGCCACCGTGCGGGCGCTAAAGTATCAAGGGGGCATCAAGGCGCCGGAGCTGGGCAAGCCCAACCTCGCCGCCCTGGAAGCCGGTTTGGCCAACCTGCTCAAGCATATTGAGAATCTCCAAGCCTTCGGCATGCCGGTCATCGTCTGCGTCAATGTCTTTGCCAGCGACACCCCTGAAGAATGGCAGGTCATCCGCGAAACCTGTGGCAAAGTCCGCGTGCGCATGGCGCTGTCCGAGCATTTTGCCCGCGGCGGCGCCGGAGCGGAAGATCTCGCCCGCCTGGTGCTCGACACCACCGCCCACCCTGCCAACGGCCCCCTGAACTTCACCTATCCCGACAAGCTGCCGTTGCTGGAAAAGGTGCGCCGGATTGCGCGCAAGATTTATGGCGCCGACGATGTGGTCGCCGAAGGCAAGACCGCCGACAAGCTCCGCTCCTTCGAGGAGGCCGGCTTCGGCGAACTGCCAATCTGCATGGCCAAGACCCAGTACTCCTTCTCCGCCGACCCGAACCTGAGAGGCTGTCCGCGCGGTTTCACGGTGCCTTTGCGCGACGCCCGTCTCAGCGCCGGTCCGGGCTTTGTGGTGGTTTACACCGGCGACATCATGACCATGCCCGGCCTGCCTAAAGTTCCCGCCGCCGAAGCGATGGACGTGGATGCCAATGGCAACACCGTCGGTTTGTTCTGATCATTTGGCAACCGACGTCCCTGGCAGCCGATCCCGGCCGGCTGCCCTCATTTCTGGTTCGTTGGTGGTTGCGTCAGGGCTGGAATCCTCAGAGGCCCAGCCCCAATTGCGCCCCCTCCGGTCGCCGAAAAAGCCGGGGAACTCATGGGAATTCCTGGCGTAACAGTAGGAGCACACATAAAGTGCTCGCGTTCAGCGTTGTCAGGGATTTCAGATTTCATCGTTCAAAGGGAGACGTAACACCCTCAATTTTAGATGTAGGCGACGGGAAAGACGTTATCTCCAGCCTGGTAAGCGAGTAGGTTTCATATCGCCAAGATCACGGAAAAGTGGTCAAGAACCGAACATCTGCGACAGGAAACGCCTGTCTCTACAGCCAAGCAGCCGCGTATTGACCCGCTCCATCCACAGAAAGACGGACGCATCTGGGTTCGAGTTGCCACCGGAAATCAACGAGGGCGTACTCTCATTGCACAGCGTCAAACGGTTGGAGCACGCAGTCCAGCGCCGTGTCATTGTGGCACGCTGTCAGACTCAACGAACTGCACTTTCCACTGATCGCCGACGCGTTTGAGCGTGAGCGGAGAGAAAAGCGTGTGCCCGTCGTTAAACTGGTTTTGAAACCATAGAGTCACTTCATCGGGCGTTGTGTTTTCGGTGAATACAAGTCTGGATGCCTCGATCTCTGAGATCAGGGGTTGAAACCCTTTGGAGATGTCGTCCACAAACACAGCCATATTCGCATTAGTCTGATCGGCCTCCAACATTAGAACCTCCGCCAGCCTGTCCTTGTTCCCCTCCTTGATCGCCCACGCGAAAGTGCCGGCTGCCGCTTCCGGCGAGGCGCTGCCAGCGTCGGCCCAGGCGCTGCTGGGCAGAAGAGGCGCAAGAGTCTGCTGGCGATCCGCGACGAGCTTGGCAAGATCCTGATTCTGTTGGCGCAACCGCCCCACCTCGTCTCGCAGGCGCAACAGTTCACGTGTCGGCTGACTGGCCGGTGGCTTGCTCTGTCTGGCCTCGGCGAGCAATTTGGAGAGACGCTCGTTCTCAGGGCCAAGCGGCGCCAACTGATCCACCTGCTGGCGCAACGATTGGTTATCCTCGCGCAGTTTCACCTGGGCGCGGTGTTGAATTACCAACGGAGTCCCCAGGCTGGCAACCAGGATGGTGACGATGAGAGTTTTTTGCAGTGTAGTCATGGCGATGGCCTTGAGTGCGGTTGCGGTTGTAGCAACGGTTGTTCCGGCGAGAGTGGCGGCACTGGAAATAGTGGCGGCTAATCCGATCGGAGCCGCTTGCACCGCGTTGGCAGAGAGAAGAACCGCGAGTGCGGCGGCTGTGGCCGTGATTCCGCGCTGGGACAAAAGATCGCGCAGCTTATCAAGAGCGCGCGAAACCCGCTTTTGGGCAACATCATCGCTCACTCCGAGCGCTCGGCCGACCGAAGCCAAATCTTGATCCTCGAAAAATCGCATCACCAATGCGTCATGGTCACGTTCCGGCAGTTCGCTCATGGTCTCGTCCACTACAGGACTCAACCGGTCCCAGTCAGGGGTGGTCCCAGATATCGGGTCGAGTTGTTCCATAGCCAGCTTTTCACGCGAACGCCGGCGGCATTCGTTGCGCCGGAGATTCAGCGAGAGGTTGCGAGCGCTACGGCAAAGCCAGCCTGCCAATGAAGCGTCTTGCTGCAAACGTGGCCACAGCGAACGCGCGCCCTGTGCCAGGCTGACAAACACGGTTTGGGCAACGTCGGCGGCCGCCTCGGGCGAATTCACCTGCCGCAACGCGGAAGAATAAACAAGGTTCGTATTCCGATTGACGATTTCCGTAAATGCCCATTCGCCTCCGTGCTCTGCATATTCTCGCAGAAGTTCGGTGTCCGACTTCGCATTCATCTCATCTATATTATACCTTGCTGCGGCGAAATCCGACAAACTTTCCGCGCACCAAGGCAGCCGCATCCAGAAGGCTCAAAAGCCGAAACCCAATTGCGCCCCCTCCGGCCTGCGAAAGGCGGCGGTGGAGAGGGCGGGGCCATCTTCGCGCAGGCCCGCCTTGCGCCGCGCGACATGGAACATTTGGGAGATTTGTTCGGCGAAAATGCCTTCGCCACTCATGCGCGAGCCAAAACGGGGATCGTTGAGTTTGCCGCCCCGGATGGCGCGGATGCGATTTAAAATCTTCTCTTTTTTTCCGGGAACATTCTGTTCCAGCCATTGTTCAAAGATCGGCGCGACGGTCAGGGGCAGGCGCAGGATTTCAGTTCCCGCCCAACCGGCGCCGGCGGCTTTGGCCGCGGCCAGAACGGAGGGGATTTCGTGGTCGTTGAGGGCCGGGATGACCGGCGCGACCAAAACACCCACGGGCACGCCGGCC
>JBEKUQ010000333.1:0-6904 GCA_049514835.1 Verrucomicrobiota bacterium
CATCCCGCCGTGCCAATCATCCCATTCAAACCAAAAATGTGCTCGCAACGTGTCCTCAAGCCGCCGCAGTCCAAAACGCTTTGCGCCTGCACGTCCTGGCGTCCTGACCTTGAAACAAAATCATTATGAAACGAAAATCCAAATCCGCGCCGCGCGGCAACGCGCCCTTGTACCAATTGAAAATCACCCTCAAATGGACCAAGCCCGCCGTCTGGCGCCGCTTTCTCGTGCGCGCGGACACGACCTTGGACTGGCTGCATCATGTCATCCAGTTCGTGATGCCTTGGGAAGATGACCACATGCACCAATTCGTCGCGGGAAAGACTTTCTACGGCCAGCCCGAGGCGGATACCGGGGACATGGGCGGCGAGACATTGGATGAGAGCCGCTCCACGCTGGCCGAAATTGCGCCCGCCGCAAAAGCGAAATTTATTTACGAATACGATTTCGGCGACAGTTGGGAGCACGAGTTGGTCGTGGAAAAAATCCTGCCGCCGGACGCGGGCTTCCAACATCCGGTCTGCCTGGACGGGGCCAACGCCTGTCCGCCCGAGGATTGCGGCGGCATTCCCGGCTATTACAACCTGCTCGAGGCCCTCGCCGACCCAAAGCACCCGGATCACTGGGAATTGAAGGAGTGGATCGGCGGCAAGTGGGACGCGCAACGGTTTGATTTGGATGAAATCAATCGCGCACTGAAACGATTGAAGGTGTGACGGCCTTTTCCCCACGCAACGGGCCGGGGTCCCAAAAATGAACTCTTTGCGCCTTGGCTTTGCGCGTTCGAGTCCTGGGTTTTGGCGTTGATTTGAAAGAAGAACTCGACGCTGCAACTCCTATTTTCCTTTCCCGCGCTGGCCTTTTGCGCGACTAATGGGGCGTGCGCGCGCGCTTTCTCCTCGGTCCCGCCGGCTCCGGCAAAACTTTCCGGTGCCTGGCCGAGATTCGCGCCGCCTTGCTGGACGACCCGCAAGGGCCGCCCCTCATTCTCCTCGCCCCCAAACAGGCCACCTTCCAATTGGAACGCCAGCTCCTCGGCGACCCGGCTCTGTCCGGTTACACCCGCCTCCACATCCTTTCCTTCGAGCGCCTGGCCGCGTTTATCCTCCAGCAATTGCGCCGGCCCAGGCCCGCCCTGCTCTCCGAGGAAGGCCGCGTCATGGTGTTGCGCGCCCTCCTCGCCCGCCACCGCGCCAGCCTGCAAATCTTCCACGGCAGCGCCGGCCTGGCCGGTTTCGCCCGGCAATTGAGCCTGGAACTCCGCGAATTGCAGCGCCGCGAGTTCTCCCCAGAATTATTGACAGAACTCGCCTCCGGCCCGGATTTCACCGAGCCGCTCCGCCGCAAACTGCGCGATCTCGCCCTCCTCCAGCGCGGCTATCTTGACTGGCTCGCCCGGCAAAACCTCCAGGACGCCGATTGCCTGCTCGACTCGGCCGCCCGCGCCTTGCAACCGTCAACAATAACTCAATCCGCCATCCGCAATCCTTCCGACCCTCGCCCGCGGGAGCGGGAGAGGGTGGCGAAGCCGGGTGAGGGCGCGCAGGCTCGCGCTCCAAGTTCCCGATCCGCCATCCGTAATCCCCAACTTGCCGCGCCGAAGCCAGGCGAAGGCGGGTCCGCACTCTCCATCTCCGCCCTCTGGCTCGACGGCTTTGGCGAATTGACGCCCCAGGAACTCAGCCTCCTGGCCGCCCTCGCCCCTTGCTGCCAAACCATGACCCTGGCCTTTTGCCTCGATGGCGAACGGCCCGCCGCCGCCGATTCCTGGCTTTCCATCTGGTCCGGCATCGCCCAAACCCGCCACGATTGCTGGAAAAAACTCTCCACCGTCGCGGGCCTCCGCTTGGAAACCGAAATCCTCCGCCGCCAACTATCCGCCAGCCGGTTCGCGGATAATCCGCTCTTGCGCCACCTGGAAGACAATTGGGCGCAGCCGGTTCCGTTTCCCGATCACTCATGGGACGCGCCGGCGCGCCGCTCCTTGCGCGCGGTGATCTGCGCCAACCCCGAAGGCGAAGCCGTTCTTGCCGCGCGCGAAATCCTCCAATTCGTCCGCGCCGGCGGACGCTTCCGCGAGGCGGCCGTTTTGTTGCGCTCGCTGGAAGGTTACCACGACGCTTTGCGGCGCGTTTTTTCCCGCTATGGCATTCCGTTCTTCCTCGATCGCCGCGAGCCTTCCGCCCACCATCCGCTGGCCGAGCTGACGCGCAACGCACTGCGCGTGCTCGCCTTCGACTGGCGTCACGAGGATTGGTTCAGCGCCCTCAAAACCGGCCTTGTCTCCAACGACGAAGAGGCCATTGACCGCCTGGAAAACGAAGCCCTCGCCCGCGGCTGGAAAGCCGAATCCTGGACCGCGCCCTTTCCTGATGAAGACGGCAAAACCGCCCTCGCCGAATACTTGCGCCGCCAATGGGTCGCCCCATTTTTGCGGCTGCGGGAAAACCTTTCCAGCGACGGCCAGCTTCGTCCTGACGGCCCGCAATTGGCCGCCGCCTTGCGCCAATTCTGGGATCAACTCCAGGTCCAGGATTCCCTGCACACACTCCAGGATGTTGCGCAACGCTCTCTTTTCCATCCCCAATTCCACGCCACCGTCTGGCAGCAAATGACCTGTCCGGGTTGACCGTCGGCGTCATCCCGCCGGCACTGGACCAGGTGTTGATCGGCGCGGTGGACCGCTCCCGCAACCCCGATTTGCAGCTCGCCCTCCTCCTCGGCCTCAACGAATCCGTCTTTCCCGCCCCGCCGCCGCCGCGCAATCTCCTCACCGAGTCGGACTGCGCCGAGCTGGGTGCCCGCGGCCTCCAACTCGGTCCCGGCCTTCGCCAATTCCTCAGCCGCGAGCGTTTTTTGGGCTACATCGCCTGCACCCGCGCCCGCCGCCGCCTGGTCGTCTCCTGCTCGCAGCGCGGCGCCGACGATCAACCGCTCAATCCATCCCTGTTTTTCTCCCACCTCAAAAGTCTTTTTCCCCGGCTCGAAACCGGGTTTTTCTCCGGCCCCGACGACGCCGCGCCCGTCCATGCATCGGAACTGATCCCCCGCCTGCTCCGCGTCCAAAACTCCGGCGGCCCGGTGGACGAGTTTCTCGCCTGGCCGGCCTTCGCCGCCTTGCGTCAACAAATCAAATCCTTCGCCCCCGCTTCCCGGCCGCAGCGCCTTTCCCCCGCGCTCGCCGCTCAGCTCTACGGCCCCGCCTTGCGCACCTCCGTCAGCCGTCTCGAGCAATTCGCCGCCTGCGCCTTCCGCTTCTTCGTCAACTCCGGTTTGCAGGCCGAAGAGCGCATCCTGTTTGAATTGGACGCCCGCCAAAAAGGCTCCTTCCAGCACCTCGCCCTGGCCCGGTTTCACCAGCAGCTTCAGGATGAAAACCAAACCTGGCGCCAGTTGACCGCGCCGGAAGCGCGCCGCCGACGCCCCCTCCCGTTTCGCCGCCCGCGCCATGGCCCGCGCCCTGGAGGATTTCGTCGCCGCCATGGTGGCATGGATGAGTCAATACGATTTTGACCCGCGCGCCGCCGAAGTCGAATTCGGCGGGCCGCCGGAGCGGGGCGGCCTGCCCGCCTGGGAGCTGGACCTGGGCGGCGGCCGGCGCCTGGCCTTCCGCGGGCGCATTGACCGCGTTGACCTCTGCGCCGACGGCCCGGACGCGCTGGCCGTGGTGGTGGATTACAAATCCAGCCTGCGCAAGCTCGATCCCGTGCTCCTCCGGCATGGCCTCCAACTCCAGTTGCCCGCCTATCTGAGCGTGCTGCGCCATCTCCCTCATCCGGAAAAGTTTTTCGGCGCCGTCCGGCTCATTCCCGCCGGCGTCTTTTACATCAACCTGCGCGGCAACTTCAAACCCGGCGAAACCCGCCAGGATGTTCTGCACAGCCCGCAACCCGCCTGGCAGGCCGCCTACAAACATTCCGGCCGTTTCGATCTGGCCGCTCTTCCTCATCTTGACAACCGGCGCGAGACCAAAGGCACCCAGTTCAATTACCGCCTCAAAAACGACGGCCAGCCCTACGCCAGCGTCCCCGATCCCATGGACCACCCCGCCTTCCTGGAAATGCTGGATCAAGTCGAACACCACCTCCTCCGCATGGGCCGCGCCATTTTTGCCGGCGACATCGAAATCAATCCCTTCCAAAAAGGAGCCGTGCGCGCCTGCGATTATTGCGAATACCAGGGCATCTGCCGCATTGACCCATGGACCCATTCCTTCCGCCAACTCGGCAAGAGCGAAGCAGAGGAGGGAGCCGTTATTTCCGTCCTCTGACCGTGTGCAAGACAATGGGCAGGCAGGTGGCGAATCCGGTGAAGTCCGTGTCCGTGGTCAGAATCCGCATTCGATAACGCACGGCCACGGCGCAAATGAGCAAATCGGTCGAGGTGCCTTGAACGCCCTTGCTGCGGCAAACGTTGTAGAAGGCGGCTGCGGTCTCGTCATCCTCTTCATCGGTCACGAGGTTGGGATAGAAACGCAGATATTCTTTTAGTTGGCTGAAGCGCTCCTGTGGCTGCGCGCAGGAGAGCAATTCCTGCCGGATTGGACCGAGCAATTGAACGAAATCCGCCCGGACAAGCCTCACCACCTCCGCGCAAAACGGATCATCCTTCGGCGGGTGACGTCGCAGGAAGCGCGTCCAGACGCAGGTGTCCACGATGACTTTCACCGTTTGTCCCGCATCTTCTTATAATTCCAGTCCGGGTCGAAATTGATTTTGCCGGCCAGTTCAAGGATTCGCCGCCGGTTGCGACGCTGGATGAACTCGGTGAGCGCGGCGTTCAAGGCCTGCTCTTTGCTCTTGAAGTTGCCGAGTTTCACGGCTTCCTCAACCATCTTATCATCCAATCTCAGGGTCGCTATCATGTTTGAAGATTAGCCTCGGGGCGCCTCAGATTCAATTTCTTTCCACCATCTTTGCCCGCCCGTTTCGACCGTGAAGAATCGTGACAATGGCCCCCTTGGGAGGCAGTTTTCTGTGCATGCGCAGAGTAGCGGAAATTCTTGAAGCGGTGAAGCGTCTCCCGCCGGACCAGAAAGGGGAATTCCTCGACGGGCTGCGTGAGATTGATTTCGAGGACGACTGGGACCGGCAAATTGAGGGCGATGCCAAGGCCGGTCGTTTGGACCCGCTTTGGCAGGAAGCTTTGAAAGACATCAAGGCCGGGCGCACCAAATCGCTTGATGACTTCATCAACGGTTCATAATTTCTGGAAGGTTTATGAGCGCCCCCACCCCGCAACAACAGGCCGCCATCGCCGCGCGCGGCGATGTCCTCGTCGTCGCCGGCGCGGGCGCGGGCAAGACGCGCGCCCTGGTGGACCGCTGCCTGGCCTGGTTGTTGGATGCGCAAAACCCCGGCTCGCTGGACCAGATTCTCATGGTCACTTTCACCGAAGCCGCCGCCGCCGAAATGCGCCAGCGGCTGCGCGCCCGCCTCGAAGCAGCTCAGGCCGCCAGCCCTTCCCCGCGTCTGGCCGAGCAGTTGGCCCTCCTCGAAACGGCCCTGATTTGCACCCTCCACAGCTTTTGTTTCCGCCTCGTCCGCGAGCATTTTTACACGCTCGGCCTCGATCCGCAATTGATCGTCCTCCCGGAGGAGCGCGCCCAACTTCTCGCCCGCCAGGCCCTCGACTCGGTCCTGCAACAAAACTACAGCCGCCAAACCGCCCCCGCCGCGGCCATCCAGGAAACCATCCAGTCCCTCGGCGGCGACTCCGATCTGGCCGTGCGCGCCATCGTCCTCCGCCTGTATCATTACGCCCAGACCCTCCCCAATCCGGCCGCCTGGTTCGAGGCGCAGTCCGCCCAATTCCAACAACCCCCGCCCGGCCCCTGGCTCGACTGGCTCATGGCCGAACTGCAAGACTGCCGCCGCTCCTGGCTCCCTGTTTTGCGCGCGCAACCGGCCGAAAACACCTGCGCCCGCCTATGCGCCGGCGCCCTCGAACGCCTCCCGCAAAATCCTTCCCGCCAGGAATTCGCCGCCGCCCTCCAGTCCGTCTGCCAGGCGGCGGACGAGGCCAGACCAAAGTGGCGCAAACCCCTGGAAAACATACTTGACGAAGCCCGCTTTTTGCGCTCCGTCTGCGCCGTCGAAAAAACCGATCCGCTGGCCGACGATTGGATTTGGTGCGCCCCCTCCATGCTGGCATTGCTCGACTTGACACTCCAATTCTCCCAGGCCTACCGCGCCGCCAAACGCGAGGCCGGCGGCCTTGATTTTCACGACCTGGAACAATTCGCCCTGCAACTCCTGCGCGACCCGCCAACCGGCCGGCCCACTCCCATCGCCGCCCGCTGGCGCGCCAAACTGCGCCTCCTCTTCGTGGACGAGTTCCAGGACATCAACCGCGCCCAGGAAGCCATCCTTTCCGCCCTCGGCCGCGAAGGCCCCGAGGCCAACCGCTTCCTCGTCGGCGACATCAAACAAAGCATTTATCGTTTCCGCCTCGCCGACCCGCGCATCTTTCTCCAGTACCAGCGCGACTGGCCATCCCGCCCCGGCGCCTCGGTCATTTCCCTCTCCGACAATTTCCGCAGCCACCAAGCCATTCTCAATTTCGTCAACGCCCTCTTCACCAATCTCATGCGCCCCGAATTGGGCGGCATTGACTACGACGACCAGGCCCAACTCCGTTTCGGCAACCCCGCCCAACGCGCCCCTCGCGCCGCCACCGCCCCATCCGGCCCCCGCGTCGAACTCCGCCTCCGCCGCCTCGGACGCGACCCCGAGGACGGCGCCGGCGACGATTCTTCCGATGCCGAAACCGTTTCCGACACGGAAATGGAAGCCCGCCTCATCGCCCGCCGCCTCCTCGAATTGCAAAATCAGCCCATCGCCCTTCCCGGCCAACCGTCCCGCCCCGCCACCTGGAGCGACATGGTGATCCTGCTCCGTTCCCC
>JBEKUQ010000334.1:0-4342 GCA_049514835.1 Verrucomicrobiota bacterium
CATAACCCGCCTTCCCAGCGGCCGGAAGCAAAAAAGTGTTTGGTTTGCGGCGACCCGATTGGGGGCGGGCGATCCCAAACTCACTTCTTGCGCACGCACCGGAAGCCGTTGGAATCCCCGGTCAGGCACACGTCGGTCAAACCAGCCTCATCACAGTTCCGCGCCCAGGAAGTGCAATTGGCGGAGCTGGCGGACCAGGCGCCGCCTCGCAGCACGCGCTTTTCGCCTTGTTTCGGCCCGCGGGGATTGTCCGCGGGGCTTTCGCGATAATACTTGGCGCCGTAATAATCGTTGCACCATTCCCACACGTTTCCGGCCATGTCGAAGAGGTTCCAGGCATTGGGCTTGCGCTGGGCCACCGCATGCGGATGGCCTTCGGAGTTGTCCTTGAACCAGGCATGGGTTTTCAGTTCCTCCGGATTATCGCCATAATAATATTGACTGGTGCTGCCCGCGCGGCAGGCGTATTCCCACTCGGCTTCGGTGGGCAGTCGGTATCCTGTCGCTGAAAAATCGCACTCCCAAGTGTTTGTGGCATAGCAGGGCGTCAGGCCCTCTTGCAGCGACCGGGCATTGCAGAACCGCGCGGCGGCGGTCCAGGTGACTTGCTCCACCGGGTTGTTGGGATTCTTGCGCCGCGAGGGGTTCTTGCCAGTGGCCGCTTCATAGACTTCCTGCGTGATTTCATGCTGATCCATGAGAAATCCATCAATCTTGACGACGTGTTCCGGCTTGGCGTCAATCGGCCCGTCCTTCCACCCCATGGTGAATTGCCCTGCGGGAATGGCTACCATATCAATGCCACACTTGGTTTTCACTACGGAACTGCCCGCGGCTGGTGAAGTCTCCGTTGACGGGCTGAATCCGCTCAACACCATCGCCGCCAATACAGAGCAACAGAGGGCGACCGTTCGATAACGCAACCGTCGGGCGGCGCGGTGTCGCGCTCCAAGCCGCAGCGACACCATGAAAGGTTCGATTCTCATTTCGACGGAACTTCTGCCGCCCCGGGCACTTTCAAGCCGAGCGCCCATTGCCAAAAGTTCTTCTCCCACCTCGACTTGGCCGCACCGCCCATTGCGGCGCCAACGCAATAGCACTCCGTCTTCCCGTACATGAATTTCCCCGCCACCATCCCATTGGTGCCTCCTACAATGACCTCCGACCCTTCACTTGGGAACCCGCTCACTTCAACAACTTCGCCTTCTTTCATTCCCCAATGGTCCCTCGGATCATGGAAATATCCCAAACGAAGCCCTTCGCAATCCGTATTGACCACATGCTTTGTCAACGACTTGTCATTCACCCATGAGAGCTTGCATCTGAACATGCGCAAAAGGAGATCCGAAGGCATGGGAGCCGTTGCGCGGCCGGAAACTGTGTCGTAGATGTTGGATGGTTTCAGGTCAAAATACACTTTGTTGCTTCCAGTCCGAAACCAGTTCTCCAGGACCCCTTTTTGGGCCGGCGAGAGGCCGCTATAGTTGAACCCAATGGTGACAATGTCCGCGTCCAATTTCGGTTGCTCGCGCAGTCCGAGTATCATGGACTGCATAAGTATGACAGTCTTCGGTCGTTTGCCGCTAAGCACATCAGGATCAAATTGCTGTTCAATTTCGCGTGGCATTGCCGCATCGGCAGCGGGGCACTTGAGGGCCGGGTGGAACAACGCAACCACAATGAGGAGGGCGGGGATTTTCATGACTTGACTCCATGAAATGTTGCAAGGGTCGGTTGGGACGCAGGATTGTTGGATGAACGGATAAAGGCTTGGTTCATGGTTCAAAGAAATACAAGGTCCGTCGCGATTCCCACCGCGTCGGTTGCCGCAATATGGCGCCCGATTCATCCCAAATATGTTTCGCGATCACGGCCTTCTGGGCGGAATCGCCGCAGTCCAGCGCCGCCGTTTGCGCCAGCCGCATGACCAGGCGATTGCAGCGCCGGCACAGGTCATCCTGCCAGCCGGCGGCCGTTCTGCAATCCAAGTCCCCCAAATCAAACCCATCTCCGGTTCGTTCCAGCAGGAGCTTCTTCATGGCCTCGGTTTTCGTTTGTATCGAGGACAGGGAAGTCGCGTAAATTGGCTTGAATTCGGCTTGGGCCTCGGTGGCCAGCGCTCCCAACTCCTCCAGGTATTCCTTGAGTTCCGGCTGGGCCTTCTTCTCGCTGGCCAGATACTCTTGGAGTTGGGCGAAGTAGGAGTCGTACTGCCCGACGCGGCTCCTGATTTCTCGCATGAATTCATAGATATGAGTGGCAAGGTTCAAGCCGAGCGTGGCTTTTTCCTGCTGCTTGATCTCGGCAAGACGCTCGGTGGTGGCGCATACCGGCCGGTCATAGATGAACTCGTCGGGCGTGGAGTAATTCAACTTGCGCAGGCGATTGGCGTCGAAGTCAAAGAGCGCCAGCGCCCTCTCCCGGCCCAAGGCCTGCTCCACGATTTCGCACGGCGAATAAACGTCAGCGGCAGCGGCTTCAAGGAAGTAAATCAGGGCCTCACCGTTGGGGACGAAAGTTTTATCGAAGTGGAATATCGTTCGCGGCCCGTCGAAGTAGCAGGGATAGCGATTCCAATCCTCAAACCAGACGCCATACTGTCGGGTCCGGGCACTGGCGATGGGGAATGAATAGTCCATGCAAGGTTCCCGAAACGTGGGCTTGGTGGCTGGAGTGACAAAGAATTGACACATCCACCGGGCCGGGAACGAGCGTTCCCACTCAATCGGGACATAGTCGCCAAGCCAGTCCTCCTTTAAGGCTTCCCGGTGCCAAATGTTTGTGTGCTGAACCAACGACAGGGAAAAGCCCGCCTTCGCAGTGGCGATCGTAACAGAATCAATCAGGCGATTCTTTCCGTCCCCCACGAGTCCCAGCGACACCGCCTGCGTGCCGGATTCCCAGACGGTGACGAGCATGCTGTCGTTCCCGTCAACCAGCCCAACCAGCCACTGCGTCGAGGGCAGGTGGAATTGGTTGCCACCCTGCATCCTCTCGGGCGCGTAACAGATGTCCGTGCCCGCGAACGAAGGCAGCAGGCCATAGCGCAAATGGCAATCCTCGACCTGGATTTGCGGAATATGATCGGCGACGACGCTGATCAGACCTTCCGGGGTGAACCAGGCAATGTAGGAGCGGTCTCCACTCTCGGAACTGATGCGAAGACCCTTCCGATTCTTCGCCGTGACCAGGCTGCACCTCGCGGCCGGAATGGAGATCGACGGGACCAGCCTGCAGCGCGGCTTGAGCTGGCCATCTCGTATTGACGCGATCTCCAAGCTCCCGTCGTTCGTCTGCACCAGACCGATCAGGGGCGGACTTTGGATGACACCGGCTCCCGCCAGGCTATTGGTGGAGGTTTCGACTTGTGACCATTGACTCCGCTTGGACCAATCCAATGCCCCCTCTTTGACTTCCCATACCGTCACGGGGCTGGTGCGGGGCTCGTATCGGAAGAGTTCCAGGTCATCAACGATGATGGAGCTTCCCATCACCGCGCTCACGCCATGGTAGAGGCGGAAATCCTTCGAGAGTTCGCCCAGGGTGACAGTGAGGCTGCCGTCTCTATCCAATGAACAAAACGTCTCGACTTGCACCCACTGATTGCGGGGCACCTTGATTTCCGCGCAGGTGTATCCAACCCAGGGCTGGTTGGTATCCTGAACCAGCAAGGCGATGGTTTGTTCAGCTTCGGACTTGACCCATCCGCGAGCGACGTAGGCGCCGGCTTTGGCCGATGCCACCGTCTGCTCCACCGCCGCGTGGGCGGGAATGGCCAAAGCCTGCCGGCCGCCATGAGAGGCTTGGTCGGTGACCTGCGGTTTGCCATTATTCCCGGCCGCCGTGCTCCAACGCGGCGGTCCTCCTCTGTTGTCCGCCGGTTCTTCGAAACCGGCGTTCTGGAGCAAATTGAGCCCCGCGCTGGCACCAAGCACATTAAGCACCGCGCAGGTCGCGAGCATGGAGGAGAGTATGCTGGCAGTTACCCGCCGATGTTGCCGTCCAGTGGATCGAACTTCAGTTCGTGCCATAAATTGTTTTGCCTGGTGACGCTTTGTTTTAACATGGGCCATCATCTGAGCCAACTCCGAAATTGCGGGTCGGCATAAATACGCTCCGCCAGCATTTGATAACCCTGGGTCAGCGGATGGCTGGCATCGGCATAAAGTTCGCTCGGCAGCGATTCCGGGATGGCGTTGCGGATCCGGCAAAGGGGTCAAACCAGCAAAGGGGTCACCCATTAGGGCGGGTGTCAACAGGCAAAACGCTTCTGTCCCCAGTTTTCTTTATTGGGTTCTTCCCGGGCCGCCAAACTCTTCTTTACAGGCCGTATCCGATCCCT
>JBEKUQ010000335.1:0-4335 GCA_049514835.1 Verrucomicrobiota bacterium
TCGCGCCTTGTTCCCCTGAACCTGTCTCTTAATCTTAATCCTAATCTTAATCTTAATCTTAATCCCAAAACCCGGATCTGTCGCTGCTCGGCAAACTTCCGTGAAACCAATTGCGTCCGCCGGCTGTTCCCTCTCCGCTCCCATCCGATGGGAGGGGAGAGGGTCAGGGTGAGGTGAGGGTTCATGGGAAGGGCTGCCCGCCTGCCACTCATGCTTGACACATCGCCTTTTCACGAAACTGCCACCGGCTCTGCCACCCCGCCTGCGGCCATCTCCCTTTCCAAATCCCCGGTCTGGTCCTGCGCCGGCTTGAACGCGTGTCCCGCCGCCAGCCGGCTCCACTTCAAGGCCTCCGGCAAGTTCACCGCCGTGCCCCGTCCGAGATGATAACAAACCGCCAGTTCATATTGTCCCTGCGGCAATCCCTTTTTCGCCGCAACCTCAAACCACTTGCAACCTTCCGCCTCGTCGCGCTCCACGCCCTGCCCCTGCTGATAACATTTGCCCAGATTGTACGCCGCCTCCGGCAACCCCTGCTCCGCCGCCTTGCGAAACCAGCCAACCGCTTCCGCCGGGTTTGGGGCGACCCCTTCGCCGTTCAGCAGACACGACGCCAGGCTGATTTGCCCGGTCGCGTCTCCCTGCTCTGCCGCGCGGCGAAACCACAGCGCCGCCTCTTCCGGGTTGGGCCACGCTCCCAAACCCTTTTGCTGGCACACCCCCAGGCTGACCTGCGCGTTCGCATGTCCCTCCGCCGCCGCCAGCCGGAGCCATTTCACCGCTTCCTCCGCGTCCTGCCCCACTCCCTGCCCGTTGGCGTAACAAATGCCCAAGCTGTATCGCGCATTGACGTCCCCGTTTTGCGCCGCCTCGCGAAACCAGTGCGCCGCCTCCCCGTAATCCTGTTCGATGGCCTTTCCCTCCGAGTAACACACCGCCAGTTCATACTGCGCCCGCACGTCGCCCTGCCGCGCCGCCACCAGCATCATGGCGTGCTCCCCTTTGAGCACGGGCGCCGCCTTCGCCGCCTTGGCTTTCGCCGCGCGCCGCCCCAGCACCAGGTTTTTGAGCCCATAAATCGGACTCCAAAACCCGACGTAAACCAGGTTGATCAGTTTGATAAGTTTTTTCATAACGACTGCACGGTCCTTGGGCGTTCGCTCAGTCAACAGGTTGCAAAACCTCGCCTCCAAGGCCTCTGTTTCTCACCATTAACCTCGCTCATTTTGCCCTTTTTGCAAGCCCCTCCTCTCTTCCGATGGCCAACAACACATTTCCCATGACCAATCTGGTCGGGCGGGCAGTCCCCTGCCCGCCGCGCGACGGTGCTGCGACGTTGCTTCTTCTGCCTGAGACCGACGCCGCGCAGTGGACTGCCCGCCCGACCAGCCCCGCCTCGCCGCCCCGCGGGGTGCATTTCATTTTCTTGGGTTGTCTTTTCTTAATCTTAATCCTAATCCTAATCTTAATCTCAGACCACTTCGGGCCGAGGCGGCAGAGATTAAGATTACGATTAAGATTAAGAGGGGAACCCAAAAGAGCGAAATGCACCCCGCCCCGCGTATTTCGCCTGAATCCAGTTGACGCCCAACCCATTCAGAAGCAACTTGTAACCTGCCGGCCATTGGGCCGGTCTATTGATGGCAGTACAAGTCGGATCAGCAAGAAAGTTCATCTACATGACAGACACCATTACCGGCCCGGAAGTGGACGCCGATGTCCAGGCAGTTGATCAACTGCATAAAAAGTACCTGCAAATCACCGAACGCATGGCCGGCGTCATTGTCGGCCAGGAAGAGGTCATCGAACAGCTCCTCGTCGCCCTCCTCTGCCGCGGCCACTGCATTCTCGAAGGCGTTCCCGGCCTGGCCAAGACCCTCATGGTTTCCACCCTGGCTTCCCTTCTCAACCAGACCTTCCGCAGAATCCAGTTCACTCCCGACCTCATGCCCGCCGACATCACCGGCACCGACATCCTCGAAGAAGACCACACCACCGGCAAGCGCGTCTTCCGCTTCGTCCAAGGACCACTCTTCGGCAACATGATCCTCGCCGACGAAATCAACCGCACTCCTCCAAAAACACAAAGCGCCCTTCTCGAAGCCACCCAGGAACGCCAATTGACCGTCGGCGGCCAGACCTATCCCCTGCCCAACCCTTTCCTCGTCCTCGCCACCCAAAACCCCATCGAACAGGAGGGCACCTATCCCTTGCCAGAAGCGCAACTCGACCGCTTCATGCTCAAAATCCAGGTCGAATATCCCACCCGCGAACAGGAAATCCTCATCACCAAACGCGGTTCCACCGCCTACCATTACGAAACCGGCCACGTCCTCACCATCGAGGATATCCTCGCCATGCAGGATTTGGTCCGCCGCCTCCCGGTGGGCGATCATGTCTATGCCTTCGCCGTGGACCTGGTTCGCCGCAGCCGTCCCTCCCGTCCCTCCAACGGCGATTTCATCTGTCAGATGGTCACCTGGGGCGCCGGCCCCAGGGCTTGCATCTTCCTGGTCCTGGCCGCCAAGGCCCGTGCCATCCTCCAAGGCCGCTACCATGCCACCACCGAGGATATCGCCGCCATGGCCCTCCCCGTCTTGCGCCACCGCCTCATTCCCTCCTTCCATGCCGAAGCCGCCGGCCAAAACTCCGACTACATCATCCAGCAATTGATCGCCGAATCTACCGGCCAGTCCTCGGAACCGCCTCCTCTGGCGCCCAGGCCGGTCTTCTCCCCCCCTCCACGCATCCACGACGCCTTGTCCAAACTCGGCAAACGTTGACCCGGCTCAAAGCCTGATGCCACCCACCCTTTGCCGCCGCCCATGAATCCGGTTGGCCCAATCATTGATCCCGACGACCTGGCCAAGACCGCTCATCTGGAATTGATCTCCAAATTAATGGTGGACGGCCTCCTCGCCGGCCGCCACCGCTCCAAAATGAAGGGCGGCTGCGCCGAATTCGCCGAACACCGCGCCTACAGCCCGGGCGATGAAGTCCGGTTGCTCGATTGGCGCGTCTTCGCCAAAAGCGACCGTTACGTCATCAAACAATACGAGGAAGAAATCAGCCTCCAGGCCATCATCGCCATGGACGCCAGCGGCTCCATGGGCTTCGGCATGAGCACCGTCTCCAAGTATCAATACGCCCAGGCCGCCTCCCTTTGCCTGGCCCGCCTCGTCCTCGGCCAGCGCGATTCCGCCGGCCTGGCCGTCATGGGCGGCGGCCTCCGCGCCTTCATCCCGCCACGCGCCCGCGCCAGCCACCTCGATGTCCTCAGCCAAAACCTGCGCGACATCTCCCCCGTCGGCCCCACCTCCATGGCCGAGGACCTGGGGGAAGTCATCCAGCGCGTCAAACGCCGCGGCCTCTTCCTGCTCTTCTCCGACTGTTTTGACAGCATTGACCGCCTCGCCCAGGCGCTCAAGCTCCTCCGCTCCCGCCGCCACGAGGTCCTCCTCTTCCACGTCATGGCTCCGGAAGAACTTTCCTTTTCCTTCACCCGCTTCACCCGCTTCGAACCGATGGAGTCGGGCCTCAGCCATCTGGACCTGGATCCCGGCGCCGTCCGCGCCCACTACCTCGCCAGCCTCAAGCTTTTCCTCGCCCAAATCCGCCGCATCTGCGCCGAGTGTTCCTGCGACTACATCCCCATGTCCACCGGCCGGCCCGTCGGCGATACGCTCGCCGAGTACCTCCGGCGCAGGAGCGCCTTCGCCAAATAAATCATGCAGTTCCTCTCACAAGCTTTCCTCTGGGCTTTGCCGCTGATGGCCCTCCCGGTTCTCATCCATTTCTTCAGCCGCAAACAGCGCGACATCGTCCGCTGGGCCGCCATGGAATTCCTCCTCGCCAGCAACGCCCCGCGCCGCCGCTTCCTCAAACTCAAGGACCTCTTGCTCCTCCTCCTCCGCATCGCCATTGTCTTCCTCATCATCGCCGCCCTGGCCCGCCCCATCGTTTCCCTCGGCCTCATCGGTTCCTCCGGTCCGCGCGATGTCGTTCTCGTCCTCGACAATTCCTTGTCCACCGCCCGCAAGCTCCCCTCCGGCTCCGTCTTTGAACAGGAATTGGACCAGGCCGCCAAACTCATCCGCCAGCTCAACTCCGCCGACTTTGTCCGCGTCTTGCTCGCCGCTCCCTCTCCGCAATGGCTCACCGACTCCGCCAAGCCGGCCGACTCCGGCAGCCAGGACGCTTTAATCTCCCGCCTCCGCCAGTTGGCCCCCAATCCGGGCGCCGCCGACATCCCAAAGGCCCTTCAAGCCGCCATCAAAGCCGAGCCCGCCTCCAAGGAAGCCGCCCGCTTCGTCACCGTCATCACCGATGGCCAGG
>JBEKUQ010000336.1:0-4332 GCA_049514835.1 Verrucomicrobiota bacterium
GAAGAAGGGTTGCCGAAAGCCTCCGCAAAGAACGGTTGCATCGCCTCCAAGACCTCCGGCAAAACGGGAGTGGCGGATTGGTGGTCCAGATAGACGTGGCGCATAGGCGGGGAGGTTCAACGGCCGGGCGGGTGGGCGCCGGGATGCCTTTTTTGATAATCGTCCAGGGCGGCGCGCAGGGCCTGGGCGGCCAGGAGGGAGCATTGCAGCTTGGCGGGGGGCAGTCCGCCCAGCGCGGCCACGACTTCCTCATTGGAAAAATAGCGCGCTTCCTGGAGGGTCCTGCCTTTGAGCAATACGGTGGCCATGCTGGAACTGGCGATGGCGGCGGCGCAGCCCAGGGTTTTGAACCGGGCGTCGAGGATTTTGCCGTGCTTGATTCTCAAACTCAACCGCATGGTGTCGCCGTCGCCGGGTTGGCCCGCCTGGCCGAGCGCGTCGGCCTCGGGCACATCGCCCACGTTGCGCGGGTTCAGGAAATGATCCAGCACGGTGGGATTGTAGAGAGCCGGGGCAGGGGTCATGGGCGGCGAGCGGGCCGGGGGCCGGGGCGGGAGCGGCGGCGGGAGGCGGGAGGCGGCGGAGGCGCGGCCATCCCGTGCGCCACCAGGTGGCGCAGGCTGGTGCGGGAGAGGACTTCCTTGACGCCGTCTTGGGCCTGTTCAAACAAGCCGCAGACGGCGCAACCGCCGATGTGTTCGCAGTCGGGCTTGTCCAGCTTGCAACGCTGGAAAATGATTTTGCCTTCGATGGCTTCGATGATTTCCAGGACGGTGATTTGGGCGGGGCGGCGGGCGAGGGCAAAACCGCCGTGGGCGCCGCGGATGGACCGGACCAGGCCGGCCTTGGCGAGATGCTGGAAGATTTTGGCGAGAAAGCTGCCCGGGATTCTCTCCATGCGGCTGACCTCATCGATCATGGCCATCTGGCCGGGAGGCCGGCGGGCCAGATTCATCAGGCCCAAAACGCCGTATTCGCCTGCGCGGGAGATTTGCATGAGGGCAGCCGGCTACTCCGCCGGATGGGGGATGACGATCTTCTGGCCGACTTTCAATCTATTCGGGTCAACATCAGGATTGGCCTGCTCGAGCTGTTTCAAGCTGATCGTTTTCATGCCTTTGCTTTTAAAGGTTTCATTGTAGGCCTTGAGAATATCCATAAAGTAGTCGTGCTCTTTAATCGTGTAAATGAACCCGTCCGGCGTCCCCGGCGCCGCGGGGGTCGCGCCCGGGCCGGGCGACTTGGCGGAGGTATCGGCGGCGGAAGAGGTGAGCAACTTTTGCAGGCGGGCCTCGGAGGTCTTGATTTGCTCTGAAATGGCGTCTTTGTCGTCCTGGCGCCGTTTGTCCACTTCCTCGATGCGTTGGGCGAGGGGCTTGAGGTCGTCGCGGCCGACGGCGGCGGCGGCGAGGCGGGATTGCTCGGCGCGGATTTGCTGGAGGTCCTCCTTGAGGGCGGAGACTTTGTCGAGAAGCAATTGGTTGGCGTCGCGAAGGCTTTGGATGTCGGCGGCCAGTTGTTTGAACTTTTCATCCACGCCTTGTTTTTCGGCGACGGCGGCGGCATTGGTGGCGGCGTCCTGCCCCGAGGCGGGCAGGCGCAACAGAGAAAGGCCCAGGAAAACAGCAGGAAGAAGACGCTCAATTTTCATGGAGGGAGTATAGACTTTTGCCGGCGGAATTCAAAGTTCAAAACAGAGGAGGGCGGGTTTGGCGCAGGATCGGATTAAGATTAGGATTAAGATTAAGATTAGGATTGAGATTAAGATTAGGATTAAGATTAGGATTAAGATTAGGATTAAGAGGGGAACCCAAGAAAGTGAAATGCGCCGCGGGTTTGGGCTGGAAAAGGCGGGACTTGAAAGATTTGTCTGGATTTTTTCGCCGGAGTGGCTAGTCTTGGGCATCGGCCAAAACCACACACGAAAGTGAGCCAACTATGGATCTGATCTTCAAATGTCCGCACTGCGAACAGGAATTGGAAGTGGATGCCGGGGGGGCAGGGTCCACTTTGCAGTGCCCCTCCTGTTTCAACACCATCACGGTGCCGAGCCAACCGGCCAGCGCCCCCGCCGCTGCGCCCGCCCCCGCGCTGGTGACGCCGCCGCACGAGGAGAAACATTACAGCGTGCCGAGCCACGAAGCGCCGGCGGAGGGACTGATCCAAAAGCCCAACCGCCCGTTGGAGGTGGTGGCCAAGGATGGCGACAGATCCCTGCGCATCAAGACCTTCAAGAGATCGGATTGCCAGGAGGTGGGGCGCGACCGTTTCGACGAAAAGGTTTCGCACTTTTTGGGGGAGGTGGGGCCGGCCAACATCGTCAGCATCAACACGATCAACTACAGCACCATTGACATGTCCACCCATAATCAAGTGGAGGATTACGGGGTGCTGGTGGTGTTCAAGGGATAGTGCGGGGTGAGGAGCAAGAGGGAGGGCTGCCCAGAGGAGGCAAGGCGCCCGGGAGGCCGGTGTCAACCATTGAATTTGACGGCAATGACGCAGGCGTTGTGGCCGCCGAAGCCGAAGGAATTGTTGACAGTGGCGGTGACCTTGAGGGCGCGGGCCGAGCCGGGCACGTAGTCCAGATCGCATTCCGGATCCGCGTTTTCCAGATTGATGGTGGGGGGGACGACGCCGGTCTGGATGGCCTTGGCGCACAGGATCATTTCCACCGCGCCGGCCGCGCCGAGCATGTGACCGGTGGCGCCCTTGGTGGAGCTGACGGCGATTTTTTTGGCGTGGCCGCCGAAAACGGTCTTGATGGCCTGGGTTTCGGCGATGTCACCCTGCGGGGTGGAGGTGCCGTGGGCGTTGATGTAGGAGATATCGGAGGGGTTCAATCCGGCGGAACGCAGGGCCATCCTCATGCAACGGGCCGCGCCTTCCCCGCCCGGGGAGGGGGCGGTGATATGATTGGCGTCGGCGGTGTTGCCGTAACCGGTCATTTCGGCGTAAATGCGGGCGCCGCGCGCCTTGGCGTGCTGCAATTCTTCCAGCGCCAGCACGCCCGCGCCTTCGCCCATGACAAATCCATCGCGGTCGCGGTCAAAGGGCCGGGAGGCGTGTTGCGGATCGTCGTTGCGGGTGCTCAAGGCGCGCATGGCGCAAAAGCCGCCGATGCCCATGGGGATGACGGCGGCTTCGCTGCCGCCGGCGAACATGACGTTGGCGTCGCCCATTTTGATGGTGCGCCAGGCCTCGCCCAAGGCGTGGGTGGAGGTGGCGCAGGCGGAACAAGTGGCCAGATTGGGCCCGCGCAAGTTCTGGAACATGGAAAACAGGCCCGAGCCCATGTTGAGAATGAGCATCGGAATCATGAAGGGGGAAAGCCGCCCCGGTCCTTTGCTCAGGAGAATCTTGTGTTGCTCCTCGGTGGTGTGGAGACCGCCGATGCCGGACCCAATGAAGACCCCCACGCCGTCGCGGTCAACCTTGTCCAGGTCCAGGCCCGAATCGAGCAGGGCCTGATGGGCGGCGAAAACGGAGAACTGGGTGAAGCGATCGGCGCGGCGCACATCCTTGGGAGAAGGAAAGGCGGGGCTGGGATCAAAAGCGGTGACTTCGGCGGCGATGCGGCAATCGAAGGAGGAGGCGTCGAAGCCGGTGATGGTTTGGATGCCGCATCGGCCCTCGATGACGTTTTTCCAGAAGGTTTCGGGGGAGTGGCCAAGCGGGGACACCGTGCCCAGCCCGGTAATCACCACTCTGCGGTCAGTCCAATTTGGCGCCATAAAAAAAGGCAGCCTGGCGTCAGACACGCTGCCCTGTCACAGGCCGAAGCCACTACTTTTTCTGGTTGTCCTCAATGTATTTGATGACATCCCCAACGCATTGCAGCTTCTCCGCCTGCTCGTCCGGAATTTCGTTGCCGAATTCCTCCTCCAGCGCCATGACCAGTTCCACGGTGTCCAGGGAGTCAGCGCCCAGATCCTCAATGAACTTGGCTTCCGGGGTGACTTGGTCCGCGTTGACGCCGAGTTGTTCCACGATGATTTCTCTGACTCTTTCCTCAATAGTTTTTTCAGGCATTGGTAAACTCCGTTGTTGTTTAAATTCTCTATGCCCCACCTTGCCGGGGGCGTCAAGTTCTATTGCATGTTTATTCTTGCGGCGCAACTTTTTTCGCCTACACCCGCCATCCTGCTACATGACCATGCCGCCGTCCACCGTCAGCACCTGCCCGGTGATGTAACCGGCGCCCGGCCCCGCCAGGAACAAGGCGGCTTGGGCGATGTCCTCGGTCCCCCCAAACCGCCTCATGGGGATGCGTTGGGCGATGTCCGCCTTGCTTTCGGGGGTCATGGCCGCCGTCATGTCCGTTTCGATGAA
>JBEKUQ010000337.1:0-4329 GCA_049514835.1 Verrucomicrobiota bacterium
ATGACTTGCGAAAGCACCGCCTTCAGTCCCGTCAAGCCCGCAACGGTAGGGCGAGACTCCGTCGAGCCGTGACTTTAGTCCCGTCAGGGACGACATCGTTGTAGAACCCAGACCAAACACGCCTTCAAGCTCCGGTAGGAGCGGCATCATCTGCCTGCCGCTCAAAACGCGGTTCGTAACATCCTGGGACCAAGCACCTGACAAGCCCGTTTTCTTATCTAAGCGCCATTCGGTAGTGGCCATAGCCAAGAATGCAGCCGGAAAGAGCGCCGTCGAGGCCTTCGAGCATGATCTGGAAGTGGCCAGACAGGCCGCAGAGCAGGGGTCAGCGCCAAAACAGGCCCCAACTGTGGCAGGAAGTAACCCCGCGTAACGAGGCCGAAGGTCGCAAGTGGCTCATAATCAGCAGGTGTAACGGCGTAGCAGGTGTACAGCACTTCACCCTGCCTTTGCCAAGAGTAAACGGGTCAAACTATAGTTTGACCCACCGACAACGTGGCCGGGCCGAGAGCCTCAATGGAGCCGGAGGTCGGGGCCTTCGTCCAGGAGGTCTTGGGCAAAACTTGGCCATGATTCCGTTCCGCCTTCGCGATTGACATCCCCGGAGCCGCGTGGCTCAGTTGTGGCCGTCAAGATGTCCGTTGAAACAGTTATGAAAGCAGTAACCCGCCGCACTTGTTTGAGGCAAATGGCATTGACCGCCGCGGCCAGTGTTCTGCCGGCCATTTGCCGTCCATTTCCAGTTTTGGCGATGGGAGGTGTATTTCAGCAGCCGACACCCACAGAAAGCGAGGCTGCGGCCATGGCGGCCATCGCGCAACAGTATATGACGAAATACAATGCGCCCGGTCTTTCCGTGGCGGTTGCCCGGCACGGACAGTTTGTCTATCAGAAAGGATTTGGTTACGCCGACAAAGCGGCCGGCGAGCGAGTGACTCCTGTCAGCTTGTTCCGCATCGCCAGCGTCACCAAGCCGATCACGTCCGTCGCCATTTTCTCGCTGATCGAACAGGGCCGCCTGGGGCTGGACGATTTGATTTTCGGCGCGCCAGGACTCTTAAAGTTCGACTACGGGAAGGATTATCCCGAGGTTGTCAATAAGATAACCCTGCGCCACTTGCTCACCCATACCTGCGGCGGTTGGGAAAATAACGGACGTGATCCGATGTTCAGCAGGCCGGAAATGAATCACAAGGAACTCATCACCTGGGCGGTTCGCAATCTGCCATTGCCATATGCCCCGGGCGCGCACTACGCCTATTCCAACTTTGGCTATTGCATTCTGGGACGTGTGATAGAAAAAATCGCAGGGCAGTCTTACGCGGAGTTTTTGCAGCAAAATGTCCTGGCGAAATGCGGCATCGCCGACATGCGTGTGGCCGGAAACACCCTGGCACAACGGGCTGCGGGCGAAGTGGTCTATTACGGGCAGGCAGGATCAGGACCAAATCCCTACAACATGAATGTCGCTCGCATGGACTCGCATGGAGGCTGGATAGCCACGGCAAGCGACCTGGTTCAATTCGCCATGCACGTGGACGGTTTCATAACCACCCCGAACATCCTGGGCGGCAACACCGTCAAGACCATGACCACCGCCAGCGCGGCCAACCCTCATTATGCTTGCGGCTGGAACGTCAATAATATTCCCAACTGGTGGCACAGCGGCAGTTTGCCCGGAACCCTCACCATTCTGGTGCGCACGGCCAGCGGGTTATGCTGGGCCGCCTTCACCAATACCCGGGCTGCTGGATTCAACCTGGACGAAATGGTTTGGGCCATGGTGAAAGCAGTTCCAGCTTGGCGGGCTTGATGTGATCTGCCGCGCCACCGCCTCATGCCAGAACCGGGAAATCCACTCCCTCGCTTGCGCATGAAGATTGTGCGCGAGCCCAAAGCGGAACTTTCCGGGAGGCCAAGGGGAAATGTTAAATGTAAAGTTGTGACCCCCAATGGCTGCGCGCTACGACGCTTCGCGTTGAATTCTGTCCTTCACCCAGCAATAATTATTCCTAATTAAGACGCTTGCATCTTGCAGGAGGCCTGATAATAATGGCTCCGCCTTGATGAAGTTGAAGGGGGACGCCCAAGGCGAGGGGCGGCTTCATTTTAGCTCGGCGGTGTTGTGGTTTTTCACGGGGCGAATGCCGGTCGGACTTCGCTCCCATGAATTGAGCGCCCAATCCCGCCGTCGTCAAAAACCAACGACCATCTGTGAAAACCGCAAAAACCAACTCATTCGTATTTGCCCTGGCCGCCTTGCTGGCGGCAGGTTCATCCCACCCGGCCATCGCGCAAACAGTGGCCTTTAGCTGGCCGACCAACGGCCAAGCCATTGTCACTTTGGCTGGCCTGACGGGCACGGCCCAGACCGGCACAAACACGATACGAAGTGCGCTATATGCGATATACGACCAGTCCACCGGGCAGTGGTGGAACGGGACGAACTATCAGGGAGGACAGGTGTGGCTGGCGGCCAGCGTCCATGGAAGCAACTGGGCGCCGGCGAGCGGCGCCAGGTTTCCGGCGATTTACGGCGGGCAGTATTATCAACTGGCGGCGCAGCTCACGGACAGCGCGAACAATGTGGTGACGACCAACATCACGGTGGAGGGGGATCCGGTTCCGCCGGTGATAACGTTTGCGCCGCTGAGCGGCGGGCAGGTGGTGAGCGATCTGTCCGCCATTGGGGGAAGCGCGACGGACAGCTATACGACGGTGGCGTCGGTGGTGTTCACGATTCAGGAACTGGACATCAACGGGGGGCCGGGGCGCTGGTGGAGCGGCAGCAACTACCAAGCCACCGCCGTGCCGCTGGCGGCAGCCATTTCGGCCGGGAGGTGGTCGCCGGCGACGGGAGTGGGGCTGCCCTCGCTGAACTCCGGGCAGAGCTATGCGCTGACGGCGACGGCGGTGGATGCCCTGAGCAATTCCGCCTCGACCAACATCACGGTGACCGACGCCATGACGGTGCTGGGCTGGGACCCTGGGCTGACTGCGGGAGGCACGGTGCTGCTGGCCAATCCCAACACCAACGGGGGCAATTACTGGTTCCAGATCAACCCGGAGAGTCCGGTGGTGGGCGTCTGGCGCACGGCCCTGAATGTATTGGCGGGGGAGGCGGATGTGTACCTGGAGCAAGGTTCGCCGCCCAGGACATACAGCTACAACTTTGCGTCCGCCAATGCCGGGTCGAACGGTTTTGTGGTGGATGCTTCTCAATATAGTCCGGGACAGAACTGGTATATTCTGGTCAGCGCCACGAGCAACGCGCAATGGACGCTGCTGACGGGGGATGTGTTTGTGTATAAGCTAGGCTCGCTGGCGGCCGACAGCTCGAGCAGCACCAATGCGCCGATCGGAGCCGAGGGGATGATCTTCTTTCAAACCACGATTCCGTCCACGACCCTGGCCTGGCAACTGTGGATTCATGGGGCAGCGAACCAGATGTATGTGAAGAAATCCGCCGCGCCGGACCCGGCATCTTATGATTTGACGCAAGCCGGACAAATGCTGGTGGTGCCGCCGTATCTGGCGGGGGGGACGTTCAACGGCACCTACTTCACAGGCGTTTTGGGCGCTCCGGGAACTCCAATTAATCTGGATTCCCGCCAGCAGCCGATAATTCCGCTGGCGTTCACCAGCACGACCAACGTCACAGTGGGAACGACGGACTTTCCTTATGTCACCTACCAGATTCAAGTGCCGGTGCAACAAATAGCCTGGCAGTTGAATCTCACGCCGGCCAGCGGAAACCCCAGCATTGCGGTGCGGCGTGATTTGGTTCCCAATGAGTTTCGGAATGATGCCTTCTCGGAAGTGCCGCAAGGGGTCGGGGCGAGCGTGAGCCTGGTGCCGCCGCCGCCCAATTCCGGCTCCGGCACGCCCGGCTTGAGCGATGGAACGTGGTATGTGACGATTTACAGCACGGCTCCGTATAGTTGCGCTTTTGTCAATGCCAACCCGGTCATCACGACGGTGGATTACCTGTTCAGCATCACGAATGACGCGCCGAATCGGGCCGGCTGGCGGTATTATCAGGTGACGGATATTGCCGACCAGCTTGGGACGCTGGGCTGGGCGCTGTGGCTGTCCAATCAGGTGCCCGGAACGGAGGTTGCCATCCGGCGCAACGCCGTGCCCGGGCAATGGAACTATCGCAACTACGACGATTATTATTGGATTTCCTCTCTGGGCTACGTGGATTTGGCCAGCACCTACGGGCTGCTCCAGCAACCTGGCCATCAGGCGGACATTTGGTACATTGGCGTTTATACGCCGGACCAGGCCTTGGGGAATTTTGTGCTCACCGGGAGCCAGCTCACGGGG
>JBEKUQ010000338.1:0-6885 GCA_049514835.1 Verrucomicrobiota bacterium
CTCAATGGTGAAGCCGTCGTGGCCGCCCATCCGTTTGGCAAAGAAATCAAAATTGTTCAGGGTGTCCTCGTATTTCTTGTAGCCGTCGGTCGCCGGGCTGTAGTCCTTGCCGGCGATGGAGAGCTTGAGCCTTTCAAAATTGGCGGAGCCGGGGATGGTTTTCATGGTGGCGCCGGCGCCATAGGATTTGGGGGCCTCCCGCTCATAGGTTTGCAGGCCCCAAAGATGGGTCACCTGAACGTCGTCCACCACGGTTTGCTGGAGGGCGTTGAGAACGGGTCCCCAGAGAAAGCGGTTGGTTCTGAGATGATCCAGGGCGGCGAGCTTGTCCTTGACTTCGGCGATGCGGGCCTCCTGGTTGGTGACGTTGCTGAATTTCTGCTCTTCCGCCTTCCACTCGGAGTTGAGGGTGACCCAATCGTTCCTGGAGAAATAAATGTTCAATTGCAAATTGGCAATCCACAGCACCACGGCCACGACAAAGAACCCGGCAATCCAGATGCCCATTTTGACAGGATCGCGCCGGCGCGCCTCTTCCAGGGCTTGCGCTTCGGCCATAAGGTTGATTCGAATCGGCATATTCTTCTATGTGACGGCAAAAAGGTTCACCTTTTCCTTGTTCCCAAATGAGTCAGGAAGGTGCGGCTGTGCATCAATTTTAGGCATCGGTTTTGGAACGTCCATGCGTAAATAGAATACGTCCTGTATATTCGATCTCGTCCACGAAATGCAAGCATTAATCTGGGGTAAGCAAATCCGGGGCCAACTGGTCCTGGGGTTCGCACCCGGCAACCGGTTTGGAGTGCGGGAGCTTGCTCCCGCTTTCCAAAGCGGCGGCAGGCCGCCGCCTTCCAAATAGGAGGGGAAAAAGGACTTTGGCGCAGACCTTTCGGAACGCTGGCGTGATTTGCAGCAACGTACGAACCCTGACCCCATCCAGTTGCGAAAGACGGGTTAGGAGCGAACACCGGCGGCAAGCCGGCCCCCGCTCTTTCTCAGCCGGGATGGCCGAGACGGCGGCGGTTCTTCCAAAGCGCCCCCGGCCGGAAAATGCCCTCCGGGGTGATGAGGCCGGTGATCAATTCGGGCGGCGTCACGTCAAAGCCGGGATTGCGCGCGCCGCTGGAAGGATTGGCGATGCGCACATAGACCGGGGCTTTCCGCCCGGGCGCCACGCCCCACGCGCCGAGAACCTCCGCCTCGTCGCGCTCTTCAATGGGAATGGCCCGGCCCGAGCGCAGGTTCCAGTCCAACGTCGAAAGAGGGATGGCCACATAAAAAGGAAGGCGGTGGCGGGCGGCCAGGACGGCCTTGGTGTAGGTGCCGATTTTATTGGCCACTTCGCCGGTGCGCCCGAGCACGCGGTCGGCCCCGACGATGACCAGGTCAATTTCTCCGCGCTGCATGAGGTGGCCGGCGGCGTTGTCGGAAATAATCTGGTGGGAAATCTTCTGGCCGGCCAGCTCCCAGGCGGTGAGGGTGGCGCCCTGGCAGCGCGGCCGGGTTTCGCCGCAATAGACGTGGAATTTCTTCCCCGCTTTTTGCGCGGCGTAGAGCGGCGCGGTGGCGCTGCCGATATCCACAAAGGCCAGCCAGCCGGCGTTGCAATGCGTCAGTATATTCGCGCCGGGCCGGATCAGTTTTTCGCCGTGCCGGCCGATGGCCGCGCAGTGGCGCACGTCCTCGCCGGCAAATTCCTCCGCGGCGGCCAGGGCCAGCGCCTGCTGCTCCGCCACGGTGCTTCCGGCCCGCATGGCGCGGAGGACGGCGTTCATGGCGTTGACCGGGTCAACCGCGGTCGGGCGCGCGGCCTGGAGGGTTTGATAAACGAGATGGACATGGGCGGAAAACCGGGCCGGATCGCCTCCGCGAAAAGCCCGCGCGCCCTGGGCCAGCCCGTAGGCGGCGGTCGCGCCGATGGCCCCCGCCCCGCGCACGATCATTTGCGCAATAGCCCGGGCGGTGGCGCGGAAATCGGGCATGGCCGCAATCTGGAAGCGGTGCGGCAGCCGCCGCTGCTCGATCAGCCGCACCTGGTTGCGGGCGGCGTCGAAAGTAACCGTGCGGTAATGGCACACGCGGCCGCGCAGGAAAACATTCATATTGACTCGATTGGCGTCCGCCGCCGCGCCGCCAAGCCCGGGCGGAACGTCCGGCCCGAAGACACGGCAGCCGGCCCGCGCCGGCCGACCTCAGATTTCCTTGACGGCGCCGTGGCGGATTTTGGCCTGGATCTTTTTATACCCGGCGTGCTCACGGAGATTCTTGAGGTCCGGGTCCTTGGCCATCCGGTTGAAATCATCGTACCCGAGGTTGATGGCGGTGGCCAGGGCCTCGGCGGCCAGATCGCACTGTTGCGTCAAGGAGTAGCTGCAGGCCAGGTTGTAATGCACCGTGGCATCGTGCGGGCAGAGACGGCCCAGGCGTTCGTCAATGCGCAGGCCCTCCTGAAAGCGGCCGCGCCGGGTATAGTCGTCGCCCAGGATTTGCAACGCTTCGATATAAAGGGGGTCGCGCTGGATCACGCCCTCCATGAAAAGGATCTCCTGGTCAAGGTCTTGCAATTCCTGGAGCGTTGGTTTGCGGCGGGGGCTGTTGGTCTTCTTTCAAGCCGGGCCAGGCTCCCCGGCAAGCCGGGACTGCCCGCCGCAAAAGGCAGGGCGGGCAGTCCCCTGCCCGCCGCGACAGTAGTGCGATGCAGCTTCCACTGTGAACGCTCGGCAGCGTGCAGAGATTTCCCCCGAAGGCAACGCGCAGGTGTCACGCAGGTCACGCGCAGGGTCGGTTCCTAGCAATGCCACGTTCTTCAAAGGGTCAAAGAGGTCAAAGGGGTCGCCCATTAGAAGGCTGTGCTGATGCCGTGGTCGAATCCTGCTCGTTCCCATTCCTTAATGGCCTGGCTCATTTGCTGCCCGACGCAAAATATCCAGGAAGGCGACCCGGAGATCGGGCCGACTCGGGTTGACCCGTTGTTCTTCCCAAGACGGAAAGTTGATTTGTCTCGAAAAGGCCGGCAGCCGCGGTCCCTATGTGCGGGCGGAATTCGGCAACGCCGAAGATTTGGGGCACTTCATATATTGGGATTATTTAAGTGAACCCCGGAAATCCTCGTTGGCGGTCTCGCGGAATGACCGATTGATTGGCCTTTGGTCGCGCCAGTAGAGGTCTCTCTGCAAGCCGCCAATGTGAAACGAAGAAGCGGAATTTCGCCTGTGTCCTCACTATTTAAAGCATCAATGTCCGGCTCCGGCCAACCGCTGATCGTCGTCTGGTGGCTGTAGAATCCACCGTTCCCGCGTCCAAACCCCCAGACAAACCCACTGGCGCAACAAAAAGCCCACATCCCAAAGGGTGTCCCCTCCAGAATGTGGGTTTGTAGCACCAACAATTCCTAATCATCCCACTCTTCATATCGGCCTTCCTGCCAAAACACTTTAGGGGCGGTTTAAATCGAATGAGGCATGATCACCGTTTGGCCGCTGTGAAAACCAAAGGGGTGTAACGTGGCGCCCCTCTCCCGCCTCCCTTTTCATCGGCCAGGATTCGACCGGAATGCTGGCTGGCATTCTCGTAGAAAGCCGGCGGCGGCGCCAGGTAACTTCGGCCTTAGAAGAGTCATTCTGCCCAATGGTCCGCAATCGGTTCAATATCCTGCCCCGTTAAAATGCTGCACGGCACTCCGTCAGAATCGCGCTTTTGAGAGCCTGCAACTATTTCGCCGGCTTGCTCTCGATGCCGCCGAGAGGAAGGTTCCTTGGGTCCGGACCGGACCGGTTGCGTCCAAAGGGCAAATCGTCGCCCGGCTCCAAAAGGATGACGAGGTTTGTCGTGTCAGATGCAAGCTGGCCGATGAGACGGAAAGGGTTGTAATGATCCAAACTGGCGTTCTTGTCGGAGAGACGGTAACCGTTGATGCGGACCGAGAGATCGAGCATTTCCCCCGGCACGTCGGTGAGGCTGAAGCGGCCATCCGGCGGAAGTTCCGCGCTGCCGGAATCCCAGGCCGTGTCTCGTCCGACCACCAGGCGCGTGTGAGCCGGTATCGGCTTGGAATCCGAAAGCGTCACTTGCCCGGCCAAACGCCAGCCGGTGGTGAACTGGAGCGTCCCCATGTCGTTGCTCGAACCATCGCCCTTGACGCGGAACAACCGGGTTGGCAACGCGCCGCGGCCCGTGAGCGAATCCATCAGGCCATAAACCGCGTATTCATTATCTGGCGGCAAATTGGGAAAGCAGAAGCTCCCGTCTTCACCGGTCCCGGTGACGAAAGAGCCCACAAACGGGCCTCCCGCACGGCGATCGGTTTGGGCCGCGCCGATGGCGATATTGCCAACCGGCTTGCTGCCAGACATCACTCGTCCGGCCAGGGCCGCGCCCGGCGTCACCACCAATTCCGTCGGCGAGAGCCCTGGCGTGACGCCGTTGAATCGGCGCCGCGCAAAGCCCCGCGCCTCCACCTTCACGTTCACCGCGTCGAACTTCTGGGGGGAGCGAATCTCAAACTGGCCGGATTCATCCGTGATGGCCAACGGATCAGCCCCCTCCAGCGGCGAACCGTGAGTGGTGTTGCCGGTGACTGTTTCCTCGACCGAGACCACCGCGTTGGCGACGGGCTTTCTGTCAGGCGCGAGAACCCGGCCGGTGACAATCTGGCTGGCCGGCATGGTGCGGGCGGCACGGGCTTTCAGCCGGGCGTCGAGGATCCCCTTCTGCGGGTCAACTTTGGTGAAAAATGCCGGCTCAAACCCTTTGGCCACCACCAGCACGCGGAACAGCAGGGTGGGATCCATTGACTCAATTTTGAAGTTTCCTTGAGCATCCGCCTTGGCGCTCTTGCGGCAATCCGCATAGCAGGAGGGTCAGAGAAATCCCGGGCCGGAGCGCGGTTGTGCCGTGTAAATGAAAATGGTGGCATTCGCGATGGCCTGTCCGCCGGCATCTTTGACCGCGCCGACGAGATCCAGACCGGTTGCGGCGGCCGGCTTCGATGATACCCCGGCACTGGCCGCCGCGGAAGGCGCCGCGGTTGTCGTTTTCGATGAGGAAAGAGCCAATAGAGAACCGTAGGTCAGCACAATCGCCGCGGCGAAGCCGGCTGGGAGCAGCCAGGACAAGCGCGACGGCAGTTTAACCTTCACGAATTCAATGATAATACAGGCGGGCCATCGCGTAAAGAGAATTCCTCAGATCAAACGATCCCCCCGAATCCTCAGCGCCGGCTCCGACAGCCCCTGGTTCCTATGCAGTTGAGCTTCCGCGTCTGTTTTCCCGCCCTGAGTTATGGAATCATGGCGGGACGTATTCTTCAGAATCTGGATCAGGACGGCGACGGCGGAGCTCTGGAGAATCCCATTCGCAAAAAGGAGATCGCCATCCCGGATCAAATCGGCAAATTATCAACCGGATGAAACACAATCTGATGGCTTTTCTATTGCGGGCCAGGCCGCTGGTGGTTGCCGGATGGTTGTTCGTTGGCGCCTGTCCCTGCGCCGGCTCACAGGATCCATCGGGGCAAACCAACCCCATGCTGCACGCCGTCGGCTTGCATTTGCTGGATGCGGGGGGCAACCGGGTGCTGCTGCGCGGCGTCAATCTGGGGGGTTGGCTGGACTGGGAAGGCTGGATGTTCAGCGAGGGGTTCATCTCGGAAACTGAGATTCTGACGAGGTTGGAAATGCTGGTGGGCCGCGATGCCGCACAGGCGTTTCGCCGCGGCATTTATTCCAACTTCATTGCCGCCGAGGATTTGCGCAAGATCGCCGCGCTCGGCTTCAACTCGGTGCGCGTGCCGCTCAACTACCGGCTGCTGGACAGCCAGGCGCATAAGGCGGTTTATGAGCAGGCCGGATGGCAACTGCTGGATCGCCTGCTCGACTGGTGCGATCAGTACCATCTTTATGCCGTGTTTGATCTCCACGCCGCTCCAGGGGGTCAATCCGGGTTTTTTATGGCGGACCCTGGCGACGCCAAATTGTCCCTTTGGGCATCCACCGAACACCAGCACCAGACGGTCGCCCTTTGGCACGCCCTCGCCGCCCGCTATAAAACGCGTAGATGCGTTGCCGGTTACGACCTGATCAACGAGCCTAGTCCATCCAAGGGCAGCCAATGGTCGGAATTGACCCGGCAACTCGTCGAAACGATCAGGGCCGAGGACAGGCAGCACTTATTATTCATCGAAGGGGGCAGTCTGGCCACCGATTTCTCAATGTTCGGAAAACCCCTTGATGCGAACATGGCCTATAGTTTTCACATTTACACATGGTTCGGGGACAACCGCAGCCAACAGTTGACGGCTTACCAGAAACTCGCCCGGAAGCAAAATGTGCCCCTTTGGGTGGGTGAGTTCGGCGAGAACAATTACATGATGATCGGTACCACGGTCAAAATGTTCGACGAACACCCTGAAATCTGCGGCTGGGCTTTTTGGTCCTGGAAAAGGGCGCCAACGTCTCATCCCGGGCTGGTTACAGTGAAAGTTCCCGCCGGATGGCAAAAGGTGATGGCTTGGATCAACCACCCGATCCTGCGCCAAAAGCCGACCACCGCCGAGACGCGGGAGGCGATCCAGGGGTTTCTGGAGGCCGTGAAGTTGGAAAACGGCCAACTGGACAAACAAATGTTGCAAGAGCTGCTTCCCCATTGAAAAACCGCCCCTTTTTGCCGAAGTGGCGTCAATAGTAGAAGAAGAGCGGTCCAGACGTCCGGACTTGAAATTGGGAGAAGGGCCGCCACTCGACATGGCCATCCAACATCCCCACGTTTCCCCCAATGGGAAGCCGATGGTTGGCCAGGTGTGCGCTGGTGAAAAACTTGATGGTGGTCGGAATATCAGAATCAAAACTACGCGCCAGACTGGTCCAGCTATAGTTTTGCATCTGCGCC
>JBEKUQ010000339.1:0-4318 GCA_049514835.1 Verrucomicrobiota bacterium
TTTCTTCGATCAATTGAAGGACAAAGGCGTTGTAGTCCAGGCGGGCCAAAATGAAGTCGGTATGGGAGCCCTGGACGAACTCCAGGAGTTCATTAACCATGTTGCTAATGCGCTCGACCTGCTTGCGGATGCGAATTTTGGAAACCTGGCGGGAATCCGCCGTCGCCGCAGGCATGCAGGCCATGTCGGCGGAGATGCCGATGATGTTGAGGGGATTCTTGAGATCATGCACGATGGAACTGGCGAAACGGCCGACCAGGGAAAGGCGTTCGGCCTCGAGCACCTCCTTGGTGTATTTTTCGTTGAAATCGCGGATGCGTTTGCTGGTGTCACATAGAATCGCCAGCGCCAGGCCCGGGGTGTGGTGCAATAGTTTGAGCAAGTCGGAGCGGGCGATGAAATAAACCACAGCCTTTCCCTCGGCGATCGCGCCCAAGGAGCGCGGATTGTTGTCCAGCGCGGCCATTTCACCGAAGAGGTCGCCCTCCGTCGCGCGGGAAAGGGGGCGGGCCTCGCCCTGGGCCACGACTTTGGTCAGGTTGACGATGCCATCCTTGACCACATAAATGCCATCGCCGGGGTCGCCTTCCTTGAAGATGGGCTGGTTGTGGGCATAGGAGCGTTCCTGCGCCACCTTGCGCACTTTGGCAAGGTCGGCGGGCGCGAGGTCACAAAACAGCTTGCTGGATTCCAATGTCACCACGAGGGCAGTTTAAGCCGGAGGCCGGGAAGGTAAAGGAAAAGGTGTGGCGCAAATTCTCAAAGGATCAGGGTTGCGCGGAAAAGCGGAAAAGGATGGTGTGGCGATAGGTTTGACCGGGCTTGAGGACGATGGCGGGGAAGTTGGGATGGTTGATGGAATCGGGGAAATGCTGGGTTTCGAGGCAAAAGCCATGACGGCGTTGATAGACCCACCCGCCTTTGCCGGTGATGGTGCCATCGAGGAAATTGCCGCTGTAGAACTGCACGCCGGGCTGGGTGGAAAGCACCTCCAGCACGCGGCCCGAAGTTGGCTCGGTGACGCGCGCCACCAGGTCCAGGCGATTGGCCGGTTTGTGGGCGACCCAGTTGTGATCGTAGCCGCCGCCGAATTTCAATTGGTCGTCCGGCTCGTCAATGCGGGCGCCGATGAGGGAGGGCTGGCGGAAATCAAACGGCGTGCCGGCGACGTTTTGCAAACGGCCCGTCGGAATCTGCGTGCTGTCCACGGGGGTGAATTGATCGGCGTTGATCTGGATGGAATGGTTGAGGACATCGCCCCGGCCGGCGAGGTTGAAGTAGGAATGCTGGGTGAGGTTGACGATGGTGTCCTGGTCGGTGGTGGCGGTGAAATCAAGGCGCAGGGCGTTGTCGGGCGTCAGCAGGTAATCGGCCTTGACGCGGAGATTGCCGGGAAAGCCCTCCTCGCCGTCCGGGCTGAGGTAAGTCAATTGGACGGCGGGGCCGTCGGGCGTCATGCCGGAATTGGCCTGCCAAACCACCTTGTCAAATCCCTTCAGTCCGCCGTGGAGTCAGTTGGGGCCATTATTGACAGCAAGCTGGCGGGTGACGCCGTTGAGGGTGAAGCGGCCCTTGGCGATGCGGTTGCAGCAGCGCCCGGCCAGGCAGCCGAAATAGGGGGAGGCCTTGAGGTAACCGTCCAGGGTGTCGTAGCCCAGCACGACATCGCCGAGGCTGCCCTTGCGGTCGGGGACGAGCCAGGAGGTGACGATGCCGCCGTAATTGGTCAGGCGGACTTCGACTCCGTTGGCGTTGCGCAAGGTGAAAAGTTCTACGGGTTGGCCGTCGGCCGTCTGCCCGAAGGGGGCGGCGCTGATTTGAGCAGCAGATGATTTCATGGGGCGATGGTGTCAGAGCCGGGCGGGAAAAGCCAGCCTTGATTGGAGCGTCTATTGAATCGTATTGACAAGAGTGGTCAAGGTCCGGCCCTGCAAGGTGAACTGGGCGGAGCCATTTTTGACGCCGACCGGTTCCAGTTTTTCCATGCCGCGCTTCTCATCGGTGACGCAGGCGTTCATCCGCGTGACCGAGGGGGGCAAACCGAGGAGCGTCACGGGCCGGCTGGCGCCGTTGTTGACAAGGTGGACGGTATAAACGGCGCGGGACGCATCCACGCAAGCCGCCGGAAGGACCAGACCGCTGCTGGATTGGGCGGGGATCCAGGCGGAGCCGGCCGGGGCGAGGTTGAATTGTTTGAGATTGTAAAACCGCTGCGTGGGCAGCAAGGCGCCGGCGGGATCGGACTTGAGCACCGAATAATCCTGGGTGAGCTGCCATTCCAGAATGGATTCAGGCTGGCAGATGCGCATGATGCGGACATACTCGGCGGCCTCGTCAAGGGCGTACCATCCCTCCTGGAAGACGTTCGGATAAGTGGAGGCCTGGGCGTCGTTGCCGCCTTCGGCGTCGAAGAGCGGGACGCGCAGCCGGGCGGCGGCGTCGGCCCATTTCTGGTACTGGGCGTCGGTGGCGCCGCGCCAGGAATGGAAGGAGATCGCGCCGATGTATTGGACGGCTGCGGGGTCGTTGAGGGCGGGCTGGATGAAACCGGCGGGCGGCGCATCGCCGGTGTCACCCAAGAGCATGCGGGTCTTCAGGCCGATGGACTTGAAATAGGCGCCGAGCTTTTTGATGGCTTCGGCGTGTTCTTCCGGGCTTTGCAGGACGTTGATGCCGATGTTGGATTCGTTGAAGCTGAAGTACTGCGGCTCCGCGCCGTAATGGCTGCGGAGGTAAAGCAGAAAGGAGCCGATGGATTTGCAGATGGCATCCCACTTGGCCGGGTCCAGGCGCTGGCCCCGCGCTCCACCGCCGCCCCGGCCGCCGCCGGCGCCGTTGCTCAAGACGGCCCAGGAAGGCGGAAACCAGCAACTGATGATCATCGGGATGTTCTGCTTGGCGAGCTTCCCGGCAATTTCCATGGCCTGCGCAATGGAGTTCATGCCGATGTTGCCGCCGCGTCCATCGCGCGCGGGAGGGGTGTTGGTTGCGCCGGCGGGCGGCTCAGTGGCGCTCTCAGCAGCCAGGAGCGGGGGAGGCGAATTTTCCTGCGGCTGCCAGGTGTTCCACGGCATGGCCACGCGCCCGTAAGCCACGCGCATGTTGTCAAAGATGTATTGGATGACCTGCGCATCCCGTGGACTCTGGATGCGGTAATTGCCGCCCATGCCGTCAAAGGTGCGGCCAGGTTTGGAAGGGTCAATCGTGACCGTGACGGGGCCGGATTCGACATCGCCGGATGCCTTGAGGGTGAAGTGGGATTCAAAGACCTGGCCGGCGGTGGTGTTGCCGACAGCGATGGGGAAATAAACTTGAATGTCCCTGACGCCGAAATTGTTGGCCGTCGGGGCTTCCTGCACGACCACGTCGCGTACCTGGCCCCTCCCAAAATCCACTTGCACTTCCTCATGGTTTTTTCCCGTGAGGCGAATTCCCGGGCACGACGAATCGTACAGATACAGCCCGTGGGCATGGGCCTGAGGCGGCGTCAGCGCTAAAGCCGCCCGGCCTTCCTCGAAGTCCATTCCGAACTGCTCCGTCATAGTCCGAAATGGGGCGTTGGTTGTTCTCGACTGCTCTAAAGCAGGGGCCGCGTTGCTGAGACGCCGGACGCCACCACCGGAGAAGGTGTCGAAGGGAAGAACCAGGCAATAGTAAATGCCGCCGATGGTTTGATCCGTCGTTGAAGCAAGCCGGAGATTGACGTCGCAGGAGCCGGGAGCGGAGTCGGTATAAGTGATGGTGTAGTTGAAGCCGCCGCCGCCTCCCCCGCGACCGCCGAATCCTCCGCGACGCCCCGCCGCGCCGGGCGAGTTGGTTGCGCCGCTGAAGTTCGTCCCGGCGGCAACATTGGTCGCGCCGCGCGGGCCGGCAGCGCGCCGCGCGCCGCCCGAGCCGTATTGCAGGCTGGCGCCAACGGTGACGGCGTTGTTACTGCGGACATATTGGCTGGTGCGCGTGGGGCCTTCGCGTTGCGAGAGGGTGAGTTGGGAAAAATCGGGATTGTAAACGCCCACGGCGGTGGTGAAGGGGACAAGCTGGCCGCCGACGCGGATGCCGCGCAAGTTGCCCCAGCCGCTGACTTCGGCCTGGCCGGCGGCACGATGGCACAGCAGGGAAAACAACAAGGCGAAACAAACGGCTGTTTTTTTCATTCAGGGTGAAGTTTTGTAAAGATGAACTGCGTAGGGGGCGAATTGGTCGGCGAAGATATGCGCCTCGATGGGAATGTGGCGGGATTCGCCCAGAACCTCGGCCTGGCGGGCGGGATTGGGATCGGACAAGGTGAAGGCGGCGCGGGCAGGCTGGTTGGCCAAAT
>JBEKUQ010000340.1:0-4314 GCA_049514835.1 Verrucomicrobiota bacterium
CATTTCATTTAGGTTGCGCATAAGAGTCTGCCTTTCGTTCTGCGCATCACCTTACGCGAGGCGGTTGGACAAAGGCTGTCCAACCAAAATTATTTTTGAAATTCTTTTCTTTTCCTGATTGAGCCGGATTCCGGTTAAATTGGAGGCGGTTTCATGCTGATCGCGTTCCACAAACCGTATGGTGTGGTGTCCCAATTCACCAGGGACGGCTCGCCGAACCGGACGCTGGCGGAATTCGGGTTTCCCGCCGGGGTATATCCGATTGGCCGGCTGGATGCGGATTCGGAGGGGCTGCTGCTGTTAAGCGATGAGGGGGCGCTGAACGCCAGGCTGCTGCAGCCGTGGCGGGCGCATCCGCGCGTTTATTGGGCGCAGGTGGAGGGGGTGCCGACGGAGGAGACGCTGAAGAAACTGGCGCGCGGGGTGATGACGCAGGGCCGGATGACCCGGCCTTGCCGGGCCTGGTTGCTGGAGGCGCCGCCAGCGCTGCCGCCACGCGTGCCCCCCATCCGGCGGCGCCCGACGGTGCCAGACCGCTGGATTGGGCTGGAATTGGTGGAAGGAAAAAATCGCCAGGTGCGGCGCATGACGGCGGCGGTGGGCCATCCGACGCTGCGCCTGTTTCGAGCGCGAATCGGGGGGTTTCAAGATCCAGGTCTGGCTCCCGGCCAATGGCGAATCCTGGATGCGCAGGAGCGGGAGCTGGCCTTGGGAGCCGTGCAAAAAGAAGTTCCGATAATCAGGCGCAATTCATCCACATGGAAATATCAATTAAAGGATTGACAACCAGGTTGGTCTGGCCTAGAAAATTGTCAGCCCAAAAGTGTAATGAATATGCGGTGTTGCAACCTCTTGCGCTTTTTATCGGCGAATCGCGACCGCGCCTTGTCCGCTCGGAAAACGCGGCCAGGATTTCGTGGCTGTCTCGCGTTGGCCCTGACAGTTGCGGCGTCGCTGGCGTGTGTTTTCGCTTCCGCGCAGGTGGGCATCTTTGATTTCTCATATCAGCAAGGCCTCTTGGAATTCACCTTCAAGACCAATGGCAACCCCAACGGGTATTACGTCCTCGAATCCTCCACCGATTTGCTGGCGTTCACGACGCCGGTCCTGATTTCCTTCTCGTCAAACGCGCCGCCGTATCAAACGGCGCCCACCAATGCACAGGGTTTCTTCCTCGGGTTTGACCTGAGCCTCTACGCTCCCCAGTCGAGCCTGAAAGACGGCATGGATGACGTTTTTAAGCTTGATCTTGGCCTGAACCCGCTCAACCCCAACCTTGCCGGGAGTTTCTCGGGTCACTATGACGGCAGCGGCCATCCGCTCACCTGGCTGCAATACTACAACCAGAACTGGGGCCGCTCCGTGACCAACGGCAACGTCTATGCGCGCGAAACCTCCGTTTTCAACTTCGGCGCTCCTTTTGCAAAGTACGATGCCCTTTCGCGAGAAGTCTCCATGAATATGCTGGAAACCCCTGACGCCGTGTCCCGCGAAATATCCCTCTATAACGCCGGTGAAATTCCCCCCAGCGGCGACGCCGTTTCACGGGAGATTTCTGTTTTCAACACCGGCCAGGCGGCCGCAAGTTACGAAGCCATTTCCCGATCCATTTCCGTTTTCAACACCGGCCAGGCGGCCGCAAGTTACGAAGCCACTTCCCGATCTGTTTCTGTTTTCAACACCGGCCAGACGGCCGCAAGTTACGAAGCCATTTCCCGCGAACTATCCGTCCAGAACACGTCTCTGAACTAACCGCAAACCCATAAATCCATGAAGAACTCCATTCACTTCCTGCCAGTTTTTGCTCTGGCAACGGCGATATTGACCAGCCCGGCCTTCGCGCAATTGAGCGTTCCCAGTGACGGCTCGGACGGCGCGCTCAACATCACCTCCAATACCGTGATTGACTTGAGTCAGGCCGTCACCGGTACGTGGAGCGCCAACAACGCCGCCAACGCCGGCAAGGGCATTTACGACGCGGGCAAATGGGCGGTCGTCTTCAAGTATTCCAGTGTCTCTATCGCAAGCGGCGCGACCCTCACCTTCGCCAACCATTACAGCCGCGCCCCGGTCGTCTGGCTGGTGCAATCCGGCGTCACCATCAATGGAACGGTCAGTGTGAATGGGAATAACGGAACGACTTCTTATCCTGAATTACAGAATCTCACCGAACCCGGCCCGGGTGGTTTCCGCGGCGGTGCCGTGTCGTCAGTCGGCTCCGGCGATGGCCTCGGCCCCGGCGGCGGAGTTAGTGGCGTATCCGCTCCCACCTACCAAACCAGCTATGGCAACCCTCAAATCTTGCCGCTGATCGGCGGGTCGGGGACGGCGCAAGACGGCGGCTCTGGCGGATCCGGCGCCGGCGCAATTCTGATCGTTGCCGCAGGGACGGTGTCGGTGAATGGAGCGATCAGCGCCTATCCCGGTGCATCGGGACGCTGGGGATCCCTGGCCGCCGGTGGCGGAATACGTGTGGTGGCCAATCAGATTTCGGGCAACGGCATCATTAACGCCGCGCCCCAAGGGCGAACCCGGATGGAGGCCAATTCCATCTCCTCCCAATTGAACATTATTCCCAATGTCGCGCTGGTTTCGCCCGGCACGACGCCGGTTATCTGGCCTCCAGCCAGCGCCCCCACAGTCAGCATCGTCAGCGTCGGCGGCCAACCCGCCCCAACAGACCCGGTGGCCAATGTCATTTCCTCTCCCGACATCGGTATTCAAACCAACAGCCCGGTGACGGTCCTTCTGCAAACGCAGAACTTCCCCATCGCCGGCGCCGTGGCGCTGCGTCTGGTCCCGGTTTACGGCCCTTCCTCGGTGCTCAACGCCAGTTATGTCAGCGGCAACACCACACTGGCCACTTGGCAACTGACGGCTCAAATACCAGTTGGATACTGCGTCCTCCAGGCTCATGCCACCGCGCCATGACGATGGCGGCATCAAGCCGGAGTCTGCGGACCGGCCGCGGGATCATGCCGCGCGGCGGAGCGTTCAAAAACCCGGGCGATCAACCGGCTGGACTTCCGCGCGGAGATGCGGATGTGCAAGATTCTGCGGGCAAAGCCACCCTTGGCATTGTCGACCTCGACGAAGGCGGCCAATTCATTCATCGCGTCGCGCCGCCCGGGGGTCTCGGCCAGATAGCGGATGAAAGCGAAATCCGGGTCGAAATAGTGGGGCCGGATTCTGCGGAGGACGGGAGCGAGAAGGCGGGCGCGCCAATGAAGACAGGTGCGGAAGGCCCGCTCCTCAAATTGTTCCGGCGGGCAATGATAAAGCTCGCAGAAAAGCGAATTGAAATCCGGCCTGGGCGGCCCTGGATCGGTTGCCGGATTTGAGGAGGGAGGGGATGGAGCCATATGTCAAGGGGGATTATTGCCGATGCCGAAGCGGTTTGGGTTTTTCGCGATGGTCCCGTGCCAGGGCTGGCCGGCACGGTAAACAGTCAATAATTGCCGGTTGAGACCGGCAAATTGAGTTTCGCCGGCGGCGGTTTCGTCCCGCACCGCGTTTTCGGCGGTGGCAACGGCGTCGGGGAAACGTCCGGCTTCGGCGTAAGCCGCCGCCAGTGTGCCGGCGACGCAGAGGCCATCGAGCGGCGGCAGGCGCCGGGCGCGTTCGGCGAGAAGGACGGCTTCCGGTCCGTCGCGCAGGTGGTCGTCGGAGGCGGTGGCGAGAAGCCAGCCCAGATTGTTGAGGGCTTCCAGGCAATCGGGATCGAGGCGGAGGGCCAGGCGGTACTGGGTTTCGGCCTGGCCCAGATCGCCCCGCTGGAAGAAGAGTTGGGCCAGCTCCAGGCGTGTTGGGAGGTCCGGCTTGAGGGACAACGCGGTCTGCAAATGGCGGGCGGCCTCACCCGGTTTTCCCAGTTGGCCCAGAGTGGCGGCGAAGTTCCGATAAACTCGCGCATCCAGGGGTTGGAGGGCGAGGGCCTTGCGAAACTCCGGTTCGGCCTGCTCGAATTTGCCCTGCAAGGCCAGCGCCTGGGCGAGGTTGGCGTGGGCGTCCGGATTGTCCGGGTTGGATTGGATGGAAGCGGTGAACTGTTCGATGGCGGCGGGAAGATTTGTGGCGGCCGCCAGGATGACGCCCAGATCGTTGCGCGCGGCCCAGGCGTCGGGATTTTTCGCCAGGGTGTCACGGAAAAGTCTTTCCGGCGCGGCGAAGGATTGGGCGCGGGCAAAGGACAGGATTGTCAAGACTAAAACCAGCAGGGCGGCGGCGCCCCGAAAAACTCCGGCGCGGAGCAGGACGGCCAGCGCGGCGGCGGCCAGAGCCACGGGGGCGATCATGGGCAGGTATTGGAGATGG
>JBEKUQ010000341.1:0-4314 GCA_049514835.1 Verrucomicrobiota bacterium
GCTTGCACTCTCCAAGTAAGCGGGGAGAGAGAGGAATTCTGCCGGGCAAGAAGCCATGCAATTCAAGTCAAGAATGGAAGGGACGAGAAGCGGTCGGCGAGGGCGCCGACCGCCACATGCGAGGCGCATGTGCTCCCCGGGCGATGAATTTCGCCGCCGTGGACGAGGTTTCGGCGTCAAGTTTGTGCTTGCGCCGGCGCGCAGCGGCGGCAAAGTCTGCACGTGTTCCTTAGAAAACTATGATCACGGTGCGTTCGTTTGTAGTCCTTGGACTGTCGCTGATTGCCGGCCTGGCCATCTTTGGGCATCAAATTGGGCGGGCGGTAAAGAATGGGCGGGAATTCGACCGTTATCTGACGGTGCGCGGCTTGTCGGAGCGGGAGATGAAAGCGACGGTGGCCATTTGGCCGATTCAATTTGCCACTTATGCGGAGGATTTGGGCGCGTTAAAAAGCGCGATGGAGCGGGACCGGGCGCTGGTCATCGCGTTTCTGACGAATAACGGCGTTGAGACGAAGGAAATGACGCAAGGACTGCCGGATGTGATTGATCGCCAAGACGCGAGAATTCGGGACAAGTCCCCCACCCTATCGCGCTATCAAGGGTTGATGACGCTGGTGGTGCGAAGCCCGCACGTGGACGTGGTGAAGAAGGCCATCCAGGGCGCGGACGCCTTGCTCGAAAAGGGCGTGGCGCTGGCCGGGAATGGATACTTCCAGCGCACCCAGTTTCTATTTGACGCCGTCAACGAGGTGAAGCCGGACATGATCAAAGAGGCGACGGCCAACGCCCGAGCGGCGGCGGAGAAATTCGCGGAGGACTCGCACAGCAAGGTGGGACGCATCCGCCGGGCCACGCAGGGCACGGTGGAGATCGAGGACCTGGACGTGGCGACGCCGGAGAAGAAAATCATCCGGGTGGTGACCACGGTGGATTTTTTTCTGGAATAGGGGGCTCGTTACTTGCTGAAAAGCGTGGTGAGGAGGAGGTAGATGCCCAGGCCAAGCGAGGCGAGGGAATGGCCGGCGATGATTCCCCCGCCGATGAGGGAAGCGTCGCTCATGTCGTCGGGCAAGGCGGCCTGGTGGGCGGCTTTTTGTTGGGCCGCCAAGAATCAGGGGTGGTCAATGATTTCATCCAGCGGCTTTACCCGTCCTTCACCATAATCACGGAGGGCCTTGTCGGCCAGTTTGTCCAACCTCCCCGCTGCGACATCCCTGTCAATCTGCTGGTCCCATTGGTCGTCCAGATAGTGCTGCAACCAGCCGGCTACTTTCCTGGCCTCTTTGACCGGAAGCGTCTGCAAGGCCTTTTCGATTTCGACCACGGTACTCATGACGCAAGTCTAATGGGTGAAGCGGCTTTTGGCAATTCCACCTTGCGTTCGTCCTCTGCGGCGGGTTGGTGGTGAGACGTGTTCCTGCCCTTGCAATCGTCTTCGTCAGGAGGACGATTTGCAGTTTGCGATCTGCCCCGCCCGGTTTATACTCGGCGGGCATGAATGTATTTGTCACTGGCGGCGCGGGCTATATCGGCTCGATTTGCGTGGAGGAATTGCTCAACGCGGGCCACGATGTCACGGTTTTTGATAATCTGTCGGGGGGCCATCGCCGCGCGGTGGACGACCGGGCCGTTTTCATCCAGGCCCGGCTAAGCGACTACGAAAGCATCGCGGGAGCACTGCGGGACGCCAAAGCGGCGGCGGTGCTGCACTTCGCCGCCAACGCGCTGGTGGGCGAATCCATGACCAACCCGGCAAAGTATTTCCGCAACAATGTCTGCAACGGGCTGAATCTGCTGGAGGCGTCGTTGGCCGCCGGGGTGAAGAAGTTTGTTTTCAGTTCCAGTTGCGCGACCTACGGCCCGCCGGAGCGGGTGCCAATGACCGAAGACCTGCCGCAGCGGCCGATCAACCCTTACGGGGAATCCAAGCTGATGTTCGAGAGAATGTTGTACTGGTTCGGGCAGATTCACGGGCTGGAATATGTGGCGTTGCGCTATTTCAACGCGGCGGGGGCCAGCGCGCAATTCGGGGAAGATCACCGTCTGGAAACGCATTTGATACCCAACGTGCTAAAGGTGGCGCTGGGGCAGAAGGCCAGTTGCGAGGTGTATGGAACCGATTATCCGACGCCGGACGGGACATGCATCCGCGATTACATTCACATTTTGGATTTGGCGCAGGCGCACATCCTGGCGCTGGAGCCGGGGAAAAGCGGTTTTTACAACCTGGGCAACGGCGACGGCTACTCGGTGAAACAAGTGATTGCCACCTGCGAGAAAGTCACCCATCAGCCGATCAGTTTCGTGGAGAAGCCGCGGCGCGCGGGGGATCCGCCGCGGCTGGTGGCGTCGGCGGAGAAAGCGATTCGGGAATTGGGTTGGAAGCCGCAATTTCCGAAGCTGGAGCAGATCATCACCGACGCCTGGCGCTGGCACGTGGCCCATCCGAACGGGTACAGGGATTAGCGCGCGGAGATACCGCTTATTTGAGCAGAGCAGCGAAACCCGCCTGCTCAAAGTGATGATCGCCGGTGAGGGCTTGCGTGATCCCCTCGTCGCGCATTACGACAAAGGAGATGCAGTCGGTCAGAGGCCAATCTTTGTCGAGACGGGAAGCATAGAGATTGATGGCTTCTTCCAGCAAGGCGTGCGAGGCGGGAACCACCCGGATGGCCGGGCTGAGTTGAATGTGGCGGTATAGATCCATGAACCGCTCCCGATCGGCGATTTTACTCAGACCGTCGGCGATTTCAGTAATGATCCAGTCGGTAGTGATGCGCAGCAACCGGGCATTCCGGCTATATGCAGCGGCACGCAGGTGCAAGGGGTCGGCGCGATTGAGAATGGCAAAGAAGAAGAAAGAATCGGCAAAAACGGGCTTCATTTCCTGGGTAGTCCGTGCAGGTAATGGTCGTGGTTCTTGGCGAAATCAGGCGGCAAGCCCTCGATGCGGGCGGCAATTTTCAGCAGCCCGTCGGTGAAGCGAGCGGCCTCAAGTTTGGAAATGGCGGCATTTCCGACGCCACCGGGAATCCACTTGGAAACTCGGCGTTGGGCCGCCCGATGGGTTGCAGGACTCAGGCTCTTCATCAGCGGAAATTGTAGCACCTTTTTGCGAGAAGTCGCAATGTCATTTTCAAGCACGGGCGCCAGTGCTCAGCGCGCGCCCATGCCGACGTTTTGGACGGTTTGAAAAAGTTTGCCCTCGGTCTTGATGCTGGGGGCGATGATGATTTCGGTTTCCTGGAATTCACGGATGGTCGAGGCTCCCACGCTGCCCATGCAGGTGGTGATGGCCCCCACCAGGTTCTGCGAACCGTCGTCCACCGTGGCCGGGCCGTAAAGGATTTGTTTGAGCGAGCCGGAAACCCCCACTTTGATGCGGGTGCCGCGGGGCAGATTGGCGTGCGGCGTGGCCATGCCCCAATGGTTGCCCTTGCCGGGGGCCTCTTCGGCGCGGGCAAAGGCGCTGCCCACCATGACGGCGTCGGAGCCACAGGCCAGGGCTTTGCAGACATCGCCTCCCTTGCTCATGCCGCCATCGGTGATGATGGGAACGTAACGGCCGGTCAATTTGTGATGATAATCGCGGGCGGCGGCGCAATCCACCGTGGCCGTGACCTGGGGCACGCCCAATCCCAGCACGCCGCGGCTGGTGCAGGCCGCCCCCGGCCCCACCCCGACCAAAACGCCCGCCACGCCGCAGGCCATCAATTGCAGGGTGACATCATAGGTGACGGCGTTGCCGATGAGGACGGGGATTTTCAGCTTGCGGCAGAATTCGGCCAGCTCGAGGCATTTGTATTCGGTGGACAGATGTTTGACAGTCGAAACGGTGGATTGGACGACAAAAAGATCGGCCCCGGCCTCCTCGGCGATGGCCCCAAAGCGTTCGGCCTTTTGCGGAATGGAGCTGACGGCGGCCAGGACGCCGGCCTGCTTGAGTTCGCGGACGCGCTGGGCGATCAGGTCCTCCTTGATCGGTTCGAGATAACATTTCTGGATGAGGGCGGTGACCTCGTCCCGGCCGGCCTTGACAATTTGGGCCAGGACTTCGGACGGGTTGGCGTAGCGGGTCTGGATGCCTTCCAGGTTGATCACGCCCAGGCCGCCCAGCTTGCCCATCTCGATGCAGAAGCGCACGTCGGTCACGCCGTCCATGGCGCTGGCGATGACGGGGATTTTCAGGGTGATGCTGCTGCCGTCGTTGCGCGGGATGTTGAAGGTGGTGTCCACCTCGTTGGGGTTGATGGTGACTTCGCCGGGCACGAGGGCGATTTCGTCAAACCCATAGGTGACGCGCGCTTTTCG
>JBEKUQ010000342.1:0-4312 GCA_049514835.1 Verrucomicrobiota bacterium
GCCGTTTCTTGGCCAGACGCGCCAGAAGTTTGGTGTCCTTGGCTTGTTCCTCCGCCGCTTTGGACTTCGCCGCCAGCGTCCGCGCCTCCTCGGCGGCCGTCTGCGCCGGTTTAACTGAAATGGGGGTTTTTATGATTTTCACGCCACAACCGATAAACCCGCGGCAAGGCCGACCACAAGACAATTATTGTCTTTCCGCCCCCGCCGCCTTGACTTCCGCCCCTCCTTCAAGAAAGCTGTGGCCCCTATGGCTGATGCCAAGACGAACGATCTCATGGAACGGCTGGTGGCCCTGTGCAAACGCCGGGGGTTCATTTTTCAATCCTCCGAAATCTACGGCGGCATCAACGGCTTTTGGGATTACGGCCCCCTCGGCGCCGAACTCAAACGCAACATCAAGGAATCCTGGTGGCAGACCATGACCCGCTGGCGCGACGACGTGGTCGGCCTGGAAGCCACCATCATCATGCACCCCAAAATCTGGCAAGCCAGCGGCCATGCCACCACCTTCGCCGATCCCATGACCGATTGTCTGCTCACCAAAAAACGCTTCCGCGCCGACCAGATCGAACCGCAAAGCGGCGCCGTTTATCATTTCGACGGCGCGGAATCAAAGGAGACCGGCTTCAAAGTCGCCCGGCCCTTCGCTGTTTTGATCAAAAAAGGCGATCCCCCTGACCGCGCGCGCAAGGTCGCCAGGCAATTCTACGCCCAAGCCTCCCCCGACGGCCCCCTCCAGCGGGCCGGTGACCTGGCCCTCCTCAATGAGACAACCGAGGAGGTCGAAAACTCCACCCGCTACAATCCGGAAAATGGCAGCCTCCTCACCGAACCGCGCCAGTTCAATTTGATGTTCAAGACCTGCGTCGGGCCGGTCGAAACCGAGGAGAACATGGCCTGGCTGCGCCCGGAAACCGCCCAGGCCATCTTCGCCCAGTTCAAAAATGTTTTGGAGGTTTCGCGCCAGCAAATCCCCTTTGGCATCTGCCAGATCGGCAAGGCCTTTCGCAACGAAATCAACCCCCGCAACTTTACCTTCCGCTCCCGCGAATTCGAGCAAATGGAACTGGAGTTCTTCATCCGCCCCGACGAGGCGGTCGAAGCCATCTGCGGCCGCGTCGCCCAACCCGCCGGCCCGGGCCATCCCGGCCCGCCCCAGCCCGACTGGGGCTGGCAGCTCTGGCACCAGTATTGGGTCGAGGAGCGCCTCCGCTTTTACGAACACATCGGTCTGCCCCGCGCCAGCCTGGTCGAATACTGGCAAAAACCGGAGGAACTCGCCCATTACGCCCGCGCCACCGTGGACATCCTCTATAAGTTCCCCTTCTCCAAACGCGATGCCGGCGGCGAACTGATGGGCGAGGAACTGGAAGGCATCGCCGCGCGCAGCGATTTCGATCTGTCCCAGCACCAGCGTTTTTCCGGCAAGGCCATGGGCGTTTACGACGAGGAACTCCGGACCGCCTGGACCAAACTGGCCGAGGCGAAAAAGTCCGAGCTGTCCGACCGCTTCTTTCAAGCCCGTTTCAAATACTTGACAAAAATGGGCGAACCCGCCCCCGGCGCCGAACGCCTGGCCCGCGCCGACGCGGCCAATCTGGCCAAGGGCAATTACCTGCCCCACGTCATCGAACCCTCCGCCGGCGTGGACCGCCTCGCCCTGGCCCTTCTCTCCAACGCCTACTGCGAAGACCAGGCCCCGGACGAAAAAGGAAAACTCGAACCGCGCCTGGTCATGCGCTTCCATCCCCGCATTGCCCCCGTTAAAGTGGCCGTGTTTCCGCTGCTCAAAAACAAGCCCGAACTGGTCCGCAAAGCCCTCCAGGTTCGGGATTTGTTGCGCCCGCACATGGCTGTCTTCTATGATGAAGCCGGCGCCATCGGCCGCCGCTACCGCCGTCAGGACGAAGCCGGCACGCCTTTCGGCGTCACCATTGATTTTGAAACCTTGGGCGAGCAAGGCCCCGAATTGAAGGACACCGTCACCCTGCGCGACCGTGACACCATGAAACAACAACGCGTCAAGATCAACGAACTGCTGCCCATGCTGCTGGAGAAGATCACGTGATGCCATCCGAACAGAAAGAAACCGGGGAGATTCCCGCCAACATTGCCGCGGAACCGCCCTTGAAAAAGCGCGCCGTCACGCTTTACGCCATCATTATTTTCAAGCTCATCAAAGGCCTGCTCTGCCTGGGCATGGCCTTCGTCCTCTACCACGAGGCCAAAAAGGACATGTCCAAGGATTTCCGAAACTTCCTCCAATCCCCTTTTGTCAAAACCGTTTTTGGAGAACTCAGAATCCACCCGGAAAGCCAGTTCTTCATCGGCCTGGCTAAAAGCATCGGCCAGTTGACCGAGGCCAAAGTGCATCGGGCCGCTTGGGGCGCGGTGTTTTTGAGCCTGTTTCCGCTCGTCGAGGGGATCGGCCTTTTCTTTCGCGTCTCTTGGGCCGGCTGGCTCGCCATCGGCGAATCCGCCTTCTTCATCCCCATCGAGTTTTACGCGATGCTCAACCAGGAACTGACGAACCCGGACAAATTCCCGTGGTCCATTTTCATCGTCACTATCACCAACATCATCATCGTCTGGTACCTCTACGACAATCGCGAGGTCCTCTTCCGCCACCATCATCCCCATCCTCGCCCTCCGCCCGGAACTTGAGAAACTGGCGTTGCCGCTACCGGGTGCGGACGATCTGGTAGAAGCGGGCGGATTGCTGCCGGACCGGGGCGGGATCGGTGTAGGCGCCAACGTAGCCGCTGGTGGTGATGGTGGTGGCCGGGGTCCAGTGGATCAGATCGGAAGACACTTCCACCTCGTATTGGCCGTTGGGCACCGCCGTCCAGTTGAGGGCGAAACCGCCGGACCCCGCGCTCATCCCCATCAGCACGATGGCCGGGGTGGTGACGACCTGGGCGTTGGTCAGGGTGGTGGCGCTGATGAGGAAGTTGACGGGCTGAGCGGTGTTGTTGGGCACGCCCAGATACCAGGTCGTGCCGGCCAGCGAGGGCAGCAGGGCGTTGGTCGCGATGGTGATCTGTTCCGGGGTGGTCCCCGGGTTGAAGCTGCCGTCGGTCATTTGCTGGGGCGTGGGCAGGTAGCCGTTGCGCGCGATCAAATCCACGTTGCCGCTTATCATGTTGCTGACCACAAATTGCACGGCGGTGGCGGCGGTGTTGGTGCTGGCGACGGTATAGGAATAAAAGTTGGTCAGGGCCGGGCCGGGGGCGGCGGTGCCGCTGGTTTCCCAGGCGCCGTTGGCAAAGTTGGTCAGGGGAACGATGGTGATGGCCCCGTTGGTGATGTAGGTGGCGACCACCTGGTACATCACCAACGGCGGCAGCAAGGGGACGGTGTTGTTGGTGTTGTGATTGTAAACGGCCAGATACCAAGTGCCCGGCGTCAGCGGCACGGGGACGGAGTTGGTGGTGATCTGCGTCCCCAACAGGTCGAAGGAGTTGGTCGCCACCACAATGGCTTCGTCGTTGGTGCCCTGGTAGGGGGCTTGATAATCGAACCTGGTGCTGCTGGGCAGGGGCAGGGCGTGCCGGGCGTAGAGGTCCAGTTCGCTGGGCGGATTGATGATTTCAAAGCAGGCCAGCACGGCGTTGCCCGGCACGTCGAAGGAATAATACTGGGGCGCGTTGGTGATGGTGTTGGTGTAGGCGACGGCGTTGGTCAGGGCAATGGCGGTGGTGTTGGTCAAGACCGCCGTGTCCACCTCCAGGGTGAAGGTGACCGGAAAGGCGTTGGCGTTTTGCACGCCCAGGAAATAGCGCGCGCCGGGCAGCAGCGAGGGCGGCGGGGCGTTGTTGCTCAGCACATAGGCGCCGGCGGAGACGTTGGTGAGCAAGGTGTAGTCGCCCAACTGGTAGCCATCGGGCAGGACGGCCTGGTTGAAGAGCAGGGTCAAGGGCGCCGCGACTCCCGCCGCTCCGTTGCTCAGACAGTTCTGCAAAAGGTTGGTGTCAAACATAGCGTCGGCCGGAACATCAAAGGCAAAATAGGCGAGGTTGCTCGCCCCCACCGTCCCGGCGGTGTAGGGGACGTGGTTGGTCAGCACCACCAGGTTGACGTTGGTGGAGGAAATGGTCATCTGCAGGTTCCAACTGAGCAACCAGCCGTTGGTCGGCGCGGAAGCGTCGCTCCGCGTGTCCCAGACATCCAGCGTCCAGCAGCCATAGGGATTTTGCCCGGTGAAGGGCGCCAGCGGTTCTTCGGGCTGGACGTAATTGAGATTGGCCGGGGTTTGCAGGACAAAATCGTCGAACAACATCCCCAGGGTATGGCCTTGCAGGGCCAGGGCGGT
>JBEKUQ010000343.1:0-4311 GCA_049514835.1 Verrucomicrobiota bacterium
CTGCGTCTCCGGCTGGGGCGCGGCGGCATCAATATAATTGACGGAAAAGAGCTTGCTCATCTCGTTCCCCTCCACCAGCGGCTCGACATACCGCTGCTTGATGATGGTGGTGAAGGCGGGGTCGCGGAGGCATTGGTCCTGTTCGGCCGGGACGTGCGCCCGCAAAAGCGGGTCCACCCACGGCTCGGTGCCGAGCAGGCTGAGGAGGCGGACATGCGGGGTGAATTGGCGCACGTGGCGGAAGACGGCCAGAGCGCCGCCGCACTGGGTTTCCTCGCGCAGAAACCGCCCCGATATGATGCGGTTCTTCGAGGTCAATCCCTGCACCTTGACGAAGGAATAGCGGTCAAAGATGACATCGCCCATCACCAGCACCCGCAAACAGGAGAAGCTCTCCACCGCTTCGCGGAAATCCTTCATGGAGAATTCGCGGGCCAGCGCACGGCAAAAATCCTTCACCCCGGCCGGCAAATGCTCGAAATGATGATTGAGCAATTTGGTCGCGCTGAAAATCACCGAACCGGCGTAGCGGACTTCCGCCCCGACCGCTGCGGCCGTGGCGAGGTCTTTCTGGAGAAAATCATTCTTCTGCACGTTCCGCTCGTAATCCTTGCCCAGACAGTAAACGGCGGGCCGGACCGCTTCGAGGGCGGCGGAGGCGCTGGCAAAGGCGGTCACCACCACGTAATCCACGCAGGCCAGGGCGGCCAGGGTGCGCGCCCGCAGGGCTTCCTTGCAGAACGGGCGGCCCGGACCTTTGTTGACAAATTTGTCCGCCGTGAGCGAGACGACGAGAACATCGCCCAGCGTCCGCGCCTCTTCCAGATGCACGATGTAGCCCGGATGCAGCAGATCAAAAATGCCGTGGCAGAGGACAATGCGCCGGCCCTGCTGCCGGAGGCCGGCGCAGAGGGCGGCGGCGGCATCAAAGGGAATGATTTTGGTGTCGGGCATAATGGGTGTAGATCAGCCAGGCCCCCAGCGCCAGGCCGAAGGCCAGGGCGGCCAGGGTGATGTAAAGCGGCCCCAGGGAAGGCTCGAACCGAAACTCAATGTCGTGCCCGCCTGCTGTCAAGTAAACGCCACGCATGAGGTAATTGCACTGGAGCAGCGCCGCCGGCTTTTGGTCAACCCAGGCGTGCCAGTCCGGGTTGGTCCGGTCGTTGAGCAGGAGCACGGCCGCGGAGGCGGCGGTGGCCTGGAGGCGGACTTCCTTGGGTTTGTAATCCACAATGCGCACGGTGCCGGCCTCCGCCTCCGGCGACGTGGCGGCGGGCACCGGGGTCTTGCGGGAGACCAGGACCATTTTCATCGGGTCAAACGTTTCGGAATCCAGCAGGCGCAGGGTGGAGGTGTCGTCGGCCGGCACCTGCCAGTTGGCATAAAGCCGGGCGCGCGGGAGGGCGTTGGTGATTTCGATGAGAGCGAAGGGGCCGTTGGTGGTGAGGACGGCGGTCAGATCGCCGGCGTCCTCGGCCAGGTTGGTCACCCACGGTTTGGTCTGCAATTCGAAGCGGGCGCGAATCTGAAAGCCGCGCTGGATCGGGTCGGTATGGTCGTTGAGGTAGGGCACCACGTCCGCGGGGCCGAGCAGGTAGCGGGCGTTGCATAATTTCCAGAGGCGGACGGCGGGCGAGAAATCCACCTGCTCCACCGTGCCGGCATATTTGGGGGCGAAGGTGTTCAGGTAGTTGAGTTCCTCGACCGGCGGGCGCGACAATTGGTCAAAGTCAATGGCCTGGATGTCGTGATAGGGGAAATCGTTTTCCAGCCACCAATGGCAGACCTTGCCCAAGACCCCGTAATCGCCATGACAGAGGGCGTAGCCGCTTTCGTTGGGGGCGAGCTTGGCCGCGACCCGGTGCTCAAAAGGTTCCTGGCGGAGAATTTGCAGGAGGTCGGTGTCGGCGTACTTTTCCCGGGAATTGTAATCGCGCACCCAGGGCTGGTCGGCGCGGCTCAGATCGCAGATCATCACCGCGCTCAGGATCACCCACGCCCACACCGCCCTGCGCCCGCGCAGCACTCCCGTGAGGATGCAGACCACGGCGGCGGCCGAGGCGGCCAGGTAAAGGACAAACCAGCCCGCTTCGCCGATGGCGAAAGCGGCGATGCGCTCCCCCCCGGCCGCGCCGAACTCCTGGTGGCCGATGTACTCGCCCCGGCGCTGCTGCAAGTGCCGCGCCGCGCGGGCGCCGCCCGCCCCGTAAATCAAAAACCGCAGCCCGGCCGCCGCCGCCGCCAAAATCAGGCCGCCCATCCACCCTTTTTCAAACGCGGTAAATCGTTTTGACTCAGCCGGGGCGGGCGCGTCCGAAGCGGGCGCGCGGCTTCGCAGATAACCCCGGTAGAGGGCCTCCAGTCCGAACCCCGCCAGGATGATCCAACTGAGATGAAACGGATGCAGGAATTTGATCGGGTTGCGGATGGTGGAGAAATACGGCAGCTTGTAGAGCCAGGCGTAGAGAAAGGAGTAGCGGCCCCAGGCGGCCACCAGCGAGAAAAAGGCCGCCCCTCCCCAAAACCAGATCATGCGCCGTTCGTTGCGGGAATAGGGCGACCGGCCGCCGCGCCAGGAGCCGGCCAGGGCGAACACGGCCAGCAAGGCGACCAGCACCCCGGCGAATTCGCCCGATCCGGTATGCCGCCGCTGCCATCCGGCCCGCCGCGTCACGTTGTCAACAATGATTTCGCGCGCCCGGGCGTCGTCTTCCTCCAGGATTTTCACCTCCTCCGGCGGCAGGCCCAGCGCCATGGCCAGGTTGGTGCGCGCCTGCCGGTCGCCGCTTTCCAGGGTGGTGATATAGGGGTACTCCCCCACCTTCCCCCAATAAACTCCGGCCTTGTCGGGCGTGGTGTCATAATTGACCATGCGATAGCCGAACAGTCCGGGAATGATGAGGCGCAAGGTCTCCAGCTTGGGCAGGCTCCACATGGTCGCTTCGGTCCAGCGCCTTTGTTTTTCCGCGGCGGTTTGCCCCATGCCGGCAATGCCGACGATGGAGGTGCCGATCAGACTGGAGAGGGTGCTGGCGGCGATCCACACCGCGAACAGCACCATCACAAGACCCATGACGGCGCTGCGCAACCACCGCCGCGCCAGGCTGGACTCGGTGATGCAGCACAGAAAAACCACGAAAATCCCCGCGTACACGCTCAAAATCGCCCCGCTGTCAAAACCTTCCATCACCGACATGCCGACCGCGAGCCCCGCCAGCGCCGCCTTCATCCAGGCCTGCCGGATCGTGTCCGTCACCAGCACCGCCACCGCCAGGAAGATCATGGCCAGGGCAATGTTCCAGGTTCCCAAACCCCAGGAAGCGTCGGAAAAGCAATGCATGTTCAAGCCGGCCCCCAGCCCGCCCACCACGCAGACCATCGGGGCAAACTTCAGTTGCCGGAACAACGCCCAGGCGCTGAACCCCAGCAACAACATGGTCAAAGGCGCAAAAATCTTGAGATACAACTCCGGCGAAATAACCGTCGCCAGGAGGGTGGCCAGGGTCGGCGACGACGCGGGAATCTTCACCCCTATCCAATTCCCGTCCATCCAATGGCCGCTGTAAGTGGCGGGCAAGCGGGCGGAGGAGGCATCGAGCGCGCCCAGCGCCGTGTCGTTGGCCCACATGACATGATAAGGCCTGAAGCCGTCGTGACACAAAACCGCCAGCGCCCCTCCCAGCAAGACGAGGAGGAGCAGCCAGTGCCGGGCGCGCCAGCTTGATTTTGCGACGGTCCCGTTGGAGTTGGCAGACATGAGGGGAGCTTACGCGGAATGAGGCGAATGGAAACTGCAAAATGCAGAACTGCAAAATGCGTTCCTGCAAAATGCGTTCCGATGCAAACGCGGGCGGTGCGCCGCCATGCAGGAGTCATCCAGGTCCGGCGAATGTTCCAATTAGGGTGATCGGGGTTTTTGACATTTTGAAGTTTTGAAGGTGGAAAAAAAATTTCTCGACAAGCCCGGCTGCGTTGCTAAAATGAACACACCCGCATTCCAGGGCATCAATGCGGGTGTGTTCCTTTGCCAAACACCTGACGTTTGCCTTTCACCTTCGATGGAAACGGCAAAGGGGCGTTTGGAACCTGCGCGCTTGAGCAAGTGTGGCCCGGCGGCGCCGGCAGAAAACAGCCCTTTTAGAAGCGCGCGGTGAGGGCCACGCCCCAGGTTTCTGGATCGCCGGGCTGTAGAATCAAGGAGCTAAAGCCCGAGGCGGCGCCAAGGCCGGCCCCAAAGTTCTGGGCGTTGCTGAAGTAATGGCGGTCGAAAACATTCCGGGCGAACAAACAGGCCTCAAAATACCTGGTCTC
>JBEKUQ010000344.1:0-4280 GCA_049514835.1 Verrucomicrobiota bacterium
CTCCGCAACACCGATTCGGCCGCCAATTTCGACTCCCACGCCGGCGCCGGTCGCGCCGCCAAATCCGATTCCCACTCCGACGCCAACTCCCACGCCTTCACCGGCGCCGTTTCCAATTCCCGCCCCGACGCCAATTCCAATCCCGGTTCCGCCGCCTCCTTCGCCAGTGCCAACACAGATTCCAAAGGCGTCTCCATCCGCCGCGCCAACGCAGGAAGTCATCGCCCGTTTCGAAAAGGCCCGCGACCAGGTGCTCGGGGAAATCGGCAAGGTGATCGTCGGCCAGCGCGAGGTGCTGAACCAGATGCTCGTCGCCCTGTTCGCGCGCGGCCATTGCCTGCTCATCGGCGTGCCCGGCCTGGCCAAAACGCTCATGGTCAGGACCCTCGGCAGCGCCGTGGACCTGGATTCGCGCCGCATCCAGTTCACGCCCGACTTGATGCCCTCGGACATTACCGGCACGGACATTCTGGAGGAGGATTCCGTCACGGGCAAACGCGCCTTCCGCTTCCATCGCGGGCCGATCTTTACCAACCTGCTGCTGGCCGACGAGATCAACCGCACGCCGCCCAAGACCCAGGCGGCCCTGCTCGAAGCCATGCAGGAGCAGCGCGTGACCATTTCCGGCACGAGCTACGACCTGCCCAGCCCCTTCATGGTGCTGGCGACGCAGAACCCAATTGAGCAGGAGGGGACCTACCCGCTGCCGGAGGCGCAACTGGACCGGTTCATGTTTTGCATCCACCTGGCGTATCCGGGGGCGGCGGAGGAGCAGCAAGTGATACTTGACACAACCCGCGACGCGCCCGCCGCGGTCGGCCGCGTGCTCAACGCCGCGCAGGTGCTCGAACTCCAGCAACTGGTCCGCCAGGTGCCGGTCAGCCAGCATGTCGCGCTTTACGCCCTGAGCCTGATCCGCGCCACGCGCCCCAACGGCGAAGGTACGCTTGATTTTGTCAACCGCTGGGTCCACTGGGGTGCCGGCACGCGCGCCGGCCAGTATTTGCTGCTGGCCGCCAAGACGCATGTCCTTTTGCAGGGGCGCTTCAGCGTCTCCTGCGCCGACGTGCGGGAATACGCCCTGCCCGTCCTGCGCCACCGCATTTTCCCCACCTTCACCGCCGCCAGCGAAGGGGTGGACACGGACCAGATTGTCAAGAAGATCGTCGCGGCGGTGAAGGAGCCGCAGTACTAGGCAAGGTGATCGGTGAACGCGCCCGCCTACAAGTTTCTCCCGCCGGAACTGGCCGAGCGTCTGCGCGGCCTGGGGCTGTCGGTGCGGCGGCCGGTGGAAGGGGCGATGCAGGGCCTGCACCGTTCTCCCCACCACGGTTCCTCGGTGGAGTTCGCCGATTACCGCGAATACGCGCCGGGCGACCCCCCCAGCCTGATTGACTGGGCCATCTACGCCCGGAGCGACCGCTACGTCATCCGGCGCTATCAGGAGGAGACCAACCTGCGCGCGCATTTTCTGCTGGACATCTCGGAAAGCATGTCGTTCCGCGAGGCCGGACGCCATTCCAAGATGGATTACGCCTGTTTCCTCGCCGCCGCGCTCATGCTGGTCCTGCTCGGCCAGTCGGATTCGGCCGCCCTCGCGCTGTTCAACGAGGAAATCCGGCGCTCCTTCCCGCCCGTCGGCTCGCTCGACGGCCTGCGGCCCATGCTCCTGGCGCTGGAAGAAATCAAGCCCGCCGGGCGCAGCCAGATTGAACAGGCCCTCCATGAAACGGCGGAAAAAATCCAGCGGCGCAGCCTGGTGATTCTGATTTCCGACCTGTTGCAGGAGCCGTCCGGCATCATTCGCGGCATCCAGCACCTGCGCCACAACCTGCACGAAGTTTTGGTTTTGCAGCCCCTCGACCCGGCGGAACTGAGCCTGAGCTTCGGCGGCCTGGCCGAATTGCGCGAGCTGGAAACCGGCGCGCGCCTGCCGGTGGAAGCCGGCGAAATCCGCGAGGCCTACGCCGACGAGGTGCAAAAATACCTGGATGAAATCCGGCGCGGCTGCCTGGGGAGCATGGCGGATTACCATCTGATTGACACGCGCACGCCGGTGGAGGAGACGTTGCACGCCAAATTTGGCCAGCTATGACCGGCCTCGCCGCCCTCAATCCGCTCTTCCTTTCGCTGCTGCCGCTGGCCGCGCTGCCCATCGCCTTTCATTTCTTCTTCCGCCTGAAACGGCCAACCCGCCCCTTTCCGACCCTGATGTTTTTTCACCGCCTGGATCCCAAGCTCAACGCGCGCCGGCGCCTGCGCGAATGGCTCATCCTGCTCCTGCGCACCCTGCTGATTTTGTTCCTCCTGCTGGCTCTGGCCCGGCCCGTTTGGTTCGGCCACGGCCAGCAGGGCGATGTCGCGGTCGTCCTCCTGATTGATAATTCCGGCTCGATGAGCGGCTTCGGCGAGGGCGGGCGGACCAAACTCAAGCAGGCGGTGGACGGCGCGCGCGACTTGCTCTCCCAACTGCGCGGCCCGGACCGCGCCGGCATCGTTCTCCTGGTGCCCGATCCGGCGGCGCCCCTGCCGGACGGCCTCACCCAGGACAAGGCCGCCCTCAAACTGGCCCTGGACGGCATCGCCGAAACCGAGGCCAGCGGCAGCGTGGCCGCGGCCCTGGATCGGGCGATAAAAATGTTTGACATCGGCGCCGCTTCCCGCCGGGAAATCCAGATTTTTTCCGATTTGCAGCAGGAGAAATGGGGCCAGCCGCCGGTCAGCCCGCCTTCGCCGCCGCGCGGCCTTGCCCTGGTGGTTCACCGCCTCGCCTCGCCCATTTCCGGCCTGCCCAACGTCTCCTTGACACGTTTGGAAATGCCGGGCCGGCCCGTCGTCGCCGGCCGCCGCTTCGCGGTGCAGGCGCGCCTGGCCAACACGAGCCTGGAGAGAGCCACGGTGCGATTGAACTGGCTGGACGACGCCGGCAACCGCGGCGGCGTGGATGTCGCCGTTCCGCCGCAGGAGCAGACCAATGCCACTGTCCATCTTACGGCTCCCAATCCCGGCCTGCGCTGGCTCCTGTTCTCCCTCGACGGCGATGATTTCCCCGCCGACAACCGCGCCGCCACGGCCTTCGTCGGCCTGGAACAACCATCGGTGCTGTTTCTCGGCAGTCCGGCTGACTTCGCCTACCTGCCGCTCGCGTTGTCGCCGGGCGGCGACGCCCGTTTGTCGGGATTGGCCGCCTCCTTTTCCACTTTCGATTCCTTCGCCGCGGGCCATCGCGCCAACTTTGTTGTCCTGCCGTGGAACGCCGTTTTGCAGAGCGGCGCTGATTCTTCCGCGCGGCTCAACGCCTTGCATCAATTCCTGCTCAAGGGCGGAACCGCGTTGCTCGCGCCGTCCGCGGCAGGCTGGGCGGGCGGCGGAACGAAACCGGATTGGCTGGGCATCGCGCCGGAGAACATGGACGGCTCGTCCAACGGCCTTGCCCTGACCGTCCTCGACAAGGCCAGCGCCTTCTTCGACGATCTGCGCGACGAAAAGGGCGAAGTCGCCTTGCACAACGTGAAGGTGTTTCGCTTTTTGCCGTTGCGCCTTCCGGCCCGGGCCGCGCCCCTGCTCGGATTGGAGGATGGCCGGATTGTGCTCGCGTCGGAGAAGGTCGGGCAGGGTCTGGCGCTGGCCAGCGGCCTGGCGTTTGATCCGGCCTGGAGCACCTTGCCGCTCAAGCCGGCCTTCGTCGCGCTGGCGCAAGGCCTGGTGCTCAACCACGCCGGCCCGGCCGCCAACATCGCCTCGCTGGTGGCGGGCGATCCGCTGGCCGGCTTGCCCGGCGGCGCAGCTTCGCTTGAAGTCCAATCCCTTGGCGGCAGCCCGCTGGACTGGAAAGGCTCCGCCGGCCAATTCGCCACCTTCCCGCGCGTCGGCGTGTATGCGTTGCGCGCGGGCCAGGAAACCCGCTGGGTCGCGGTGCGATCCTCGGAAAAAGAAGGCCGCCGCAAATTCATTTCCGGCGACAAGCTGGCCGCGCTGGGAAACCTGCCTTACGCGGTGGAAGGTTTTTCCGCGACCGGCAGCACGCCGTCCGATTTTCGACGGCAGGAACGCTCGCTCGATCTGAGCCTGCCCTTGCTCCTGCTGGCCTTCGCCTGTCTGGCCTTGGAAGGCTGGCTGGCCAATCCTCCGCCCATGAAACCGCGCGCCGCCGCGGTGACCTAATCGTTTTGACATCGGCAAGCCTTCGTGATACTATTTTGATACTGAAATGCCGCGCAAAGTGCGACAACTGATGGCCGACTTGGAAAAGGCCGGGTTTGTGAACCGGGGCGGCAAGG
>JBEKUQ010000345.1:0-4279 GCA_049514835.1 Verrucomicrobiota bacterium
GCTGCTGCTCAACGCCGACCGGAATCCCAACAGCGTCGGCGCCCGGTTGACCGGGATGGCGGCCTCGCCGATGGGCAGCAACCTGCCAAAAATCGCGGCGGGGATTCGGGACGGGAGCATCAAGACTTTGCTTGTCATCGGGGAAGATGTTACCCAGCATGGGATCGGGACGGATTTGCTGGACCGGCTGGAGACGCTGATTGTCAGCGACATTCTGCCGAACGCGACGACCGGACGGGCGCATTATTTATTGCCCGGCTGCGCCCCCGCGGAGAAGCGGGGAAGTTTTGTCAACGCCAAAGGGCGGGTGCAGCGGTTCCAGCAGAACCTCCAGCCCAAAGGACAGGCGCGGGCGGAATGGGAATTTCTGCATGAACTGGCGCGGGGCCTGTGCGGACTGGAAGCGGTGACCGGGATGGAAGGCCTGTTCCATCAAATGGCCGCCGAAGTGCCGGCCTTCCGCGGTCTGACGTGGGCGGCCCTGGGGGACCTGGGTGTGAATGCGGCCGTTGAAGAGAATGTGAAATGACGTGTGATTAACTGGATAAACCATCTATCTGCGAACCAGCAATTCGTGCTATTCAGCGCGATCAAGGTGGCCGGCGTTTTCTTTGTGGTCATGCCGATTGTGGCGTACGCGGTGCTGGCGGAACGCAAGATCGCGGCCTTCATCCAGGACCGTCATGGGCCCAACCGGGTGGGGTGGTTTGGCGTACTGCAGCCGGTGGCCGACGGGGTGAAGGCCTTTCTGAAAGAGGATTTTACACCGGCCCACGTGCGCAAGGCCTATTTCTGGCTGGCGCCCATGATCGTCATGATCCCGTCGCTGCTGGTCATGGCGGTGATTCCATTTGGCTCGAAGATCGGCGGCCAGAAGATGGTCATTGCCGATTTGAACGTGGGCATCCTCTATACGTTCGGCATCGTTTCGCTGGGGGTTTATGGGATCGTGCTGGCGGGGTATGCTTCCAATTCCAAGTATCCGTTTCTGGGGGGAATCCGTTCCAGCGCGCAGATGATTTCCTATGAAATAGCCATGGGGATGTCGGTGGTGCCGGTGTTTTTGTGGGTGGGCAATTTGAACCTGAGCCAGGTGATCGAATATCAGGCCAAAAACGGATGGATGATCTGGCACGCGCCGTTGTCGTTCGTGATCTTCCTCATCGCCTCATTCGCGGAAACCAACCGGCTGCCCTTTGACCTGCCGGAATCGGAGCAGGAGCTGGTGGGGGGCTACAACACGGAGTACAGCTCGATGAAATTCGCGTTGTTCTTCATGGGAGAATACGCCAGCATGATCGCGGTGTCGGCGATGATGGTGACCTTGTTTCTGGGCGGCTGGACGCTGCCGTTCGCCGGGTTGAACCACATCGCCGGCGAATCGCAAATTCTGCTGGGCGTGTTGCAGATTGCGGTTTTCTTGGCCAAAGTGGTGGCGTTGATGGGGGTGTTCATCTGGGTGCGCTGGATGTGGCCGCGCTTCCGTTACGATCAATTGATGAACCTGGGCTGGCGCATCTTCATCCCGCTGGCCCTGGCCAACATTTTGGTCACCGCCGTCTGGCTGTGGGTCCTGCAAATCACGGGATGGAGTTGAAATGATTGTCAAACGAACCAAGTTGAAGTTTTTGGAGCGCCTCTACGTGCCGGCGGTGGTGGACGGCTTCCGCGTCACGGCCAGCCACTTTTTCAAAAAGAAGGTGACACTGCAGTATCCGGAAGAAAAATGGACGGTGCCGGAAGGCTATCGCGGGGCGCCCTACCTGGTGAAGGACCCGGAAGGGCGCACCAAATGCGTGTCGTGCCAGCTTTGCGAGTTTATTTGTCCGCCCAAGGCCATTCGCATCACGCCGCCCGGCCCGGCGGGCTCGCCGGAAGCGGGCAACGTGGAAAAGGCGCCCAAGGAATTCAAGATAGACATGCTCCGGTGCATCTTCTGCGGTTTTTGCCAGGAAGTCTGCCCGGAGGAGGCGATTTTCCTGATGAAGGACTATTCGCTGACAGGGGAAAGCCGGGCGGAGATGGTGTATGACAAGGAAAAGCTGCTGGCGCTGGGCGGGGTGCATCAGGACCAGATCTGGAAGTGGAAACACAAATAAGAGGGGGTTCTGGAATTTATGATATTCAGATGGAAAAATGTCGGCAATCCAGAACTGATTTTTTGCCATCTGTCAGCCCAATGACTTTATGCCGGCGCCCGCAAAGTATTACAGGCTGAATTTCAAAATCCCTGAAGAAGCTTCGGATTATTCCGAATGTTCCGATTTCGCAATCGCGGCGATCCGCGCCATGATGGAAGAAGCCATCAAGACGGGTAACAACAAAATCCTGATTAACACCAATCTGAAACTGGGGCTTCCGATGGAGAACATAAACAAGGTAGCGGGACCTTTTGTGGAAGCGTGGGCGGCTCAAGTTTTTTCGGAAGTGGCGGCCGATGATCAAAATCGCTGGCAGCTGATAAACGTCGAGGCGAAAGAGCGCTTGTACATGGCGGATGTCATCCTACAGTTCAGGAAGAAAAGGAAAGTCGGCACGTCCGTCACGGCGGAAGTTGATGTGAAGGCAACAGCGGAGGACATCAAAGCAAGTGGAAAGTCCCCGAACATAACCTCCTACGAACGCATTCGCAGCGCGTATCTTGAAGACCCCGACTATTTGTTTGTGATTCTTTCACTCAAGCACCGTGTTTATTCCACTCGCGACGCAAAGACCAAAATGATGAATGGCATCATGGAGGTCGTCGGCCACAATGCCTACGATTTGAAATTCCTGTCTTCGACTGACATCAGCTACAATCCAGCGCTGGGAACGGGACAGCTTCAAGTGCGGGACATTCATTATGTCACCACGGAGAGGCGCAGCACCTGGGAGTTTTGCAAATTGCTGGATCAAAAATATATGAACTCTTCGCGCCGCTCCTTTGGGCAATGGCTCGCCCTGGCAAAGAAAAGCGGCTGGATTAAAACCGATGACACACCCAAAGATTGATTTACGGCAGGGCAACTGCCTTGTGGAACTTGGATCCCTGCCTTCAGGGTCTGTGGATTTGATTGTGGCCGATCCACCGTACAACCTTGGAAAGGACTATGGGAACAATCACGACCTCCAAGGATTCCGCGAGTACCTGGTGTTCACCGAGTCATGGCTCACCGAGGCGAGGCGGCTTTTGAAGCCCAATGGTTCAATTTATGTTTTCATGGGGGTTCGCTTCATTAGTTACCTGTATGATATTTTGGACCAAAAGCTCGGCTTTTTTTTCAACAGTTGGATTACGTGGCACTACACGCAGGGAATGGGAAGGACCCGGGGTTTTTCCCCCCGCCACGAGGATATTCTTCTTTTTACGAATTCCGAAAACTATGTTTTCAACCTGGATGCGGTGCGAGTGCCTCAGAAGTATTTTCGGGCCAGAAACAACATGACCGGAGCAAATCCCGGCGATGTCTGGGAATTCTCCCATGTTCACTACTCAAACCCCGAAAGACAGAATCACCCCACCCAAAAGCCAGAGGCGCTGATTGCCCGCATGGTCCTTGCCTCCTCGGCGGAAGGCGATTTGGTGTTGGACCCTTTTTCCGGTTCCGGCACAACTTTGCGTGTTTGCCAGCAGTTGGAACGAAACTGCATCGGCGTGGAGTTGAATCCAGAATTCATTTCCATGACAAAGCTCCGGCTCAATCGTCCCTTCGATGGATTCGACAGCATTGACCTGCGCATGGAAAGAACTCCACGGGACCTGCCCAAAAACAGTGCGCTGCAGCCATGCGAACCGCTTCTATTTGCAGGAAGCAAGAAAGACTAAAGCCAGCCACTCGCTGTGAAAAGACGACAGAAATTCATCATGGGCCAGAGCGGGCTTTTGGGCTTGTTTTCCCGTCGTGGCCAATTACGATGCCGGGACCGTTTTACGGAATTGCTTTTTCAAATCAGCCGGTGGGCCAAATAAGCATGCAAGATACTTTCTTTTACATCTTCGCGGGGCTGACGCTCTTGTGCGGGGCGCTGGTCATCGCCAATCCGTTCAGCCGCAACCCGGTGACGAGCGCGATGTTTTTGGTCTTGACGATCATTTCGCTGGCCGGCCTGTTTGTCCTCTTGCACGCCTTCTTCCTGGCGGCGGTGCAGGTGCTGGTTTACGCCGGGGCGGTGATCGTCCTGTTCCTGTTTGTCATCATGCTCCTGGATTTGAAGGAGGAGGAGCGGCGGCAGATTAAATGGATCACGGCGGCGCTGGCGTTGCTGGCGGTGGGGGCCATGGCGGGGGTGATGGTGGGGA
>JBEKUQ010000346.1:0-4273 GCA_049514835.1 Verrucomicrobiota bacterium
AGGCCGGCGCGCCCCGGCCCGGCGCCAGGCGGCGACGGTTGGAGCGTCCTCTGCAGAAAGTCGCCGGCTCGTTCGTGGGCGCGAAGAAGTGACTCCACTTGGGAACGCAGCTCCGGGTCGCCCTTGCAGGCTTCATCGAGGAATTGCCCGCGCCCGGCCGGCGTTTTCTCCAGCGCCTGTGAGAACAACTCACGGATGTGTTCTACTGGTTTCAAAGATAGGTCATGCCTTAACCTTGCATGCGCTGTTGGCCGGCGGTTCCCTTCACAGAATCCTGAGGAATCTGGCGCGCTGGGCTGCGGTCCTTCTCGATTTCCCGGAACAGCCAGGCCCGGGCGAAGGTCCAGGCGCGCTCGATGGTGCTGAGAGAGACGCCTAATTCCTTGGCCGCTTGCTCATGCGTCAAGCCCACGAAGAAGCAGAGCTTTACCACTTCGGCGGCGCGGGAGTCGAACTCGGCCAACCGCGCCAGCGCTTCGTCCAAAGCCAGCAAATCGTCATCGGGCATCGGCGAGGGAATATCCGCCTCTTCCATGTCCACCCGCTCCCACTGGCCGCCGCGCTTGAGGCGGTTCCGGCGCCGTGCTCGCTCCACCAGGATGCGGCGCATGGCTTCGGCGGCGGCGCCAAAGAAGTGGGCCCGGTTCTTCCACTCCTGGCTCTGGTTGCCCGCCAGCCGCAGCCAGGCTTCATTGATAAGTTCCGTGGGTTGGATCGTGGCATACGGCCCTTCGTGCGCCATCTTTTGGCCGGCCACTTTGCGCAGTTCTTCATAGACCAGTGGGAACAGTTCGGCAGCCGCCGTGGAGTCCCCCTGCTGAACGGCCTCAAGAATCCGGGTGATTTCGGCCATATCAATAAAATACCCAAGCCGCGCCGAAACAAAAGAAAAAATCACCATATTCCGCGGCGAATGCCGGACTTCGTGAAGGCATTTGGGAACCGTTGGCGCATGAATAATTGACGGCCCAATGAAATTAGAACAGAACTAGCAAAAAGCATGAAAACAAGCGTCTTCCCCAAAACAATTAGAATCTTTTTGCCCATTATGAACTCATCCCGCATGGTCCGACTCCTGGTCATCCTGGCATTACTCGATTTCCACTGCCTGGCCGGAGGCTCAGAAGCGGCCTCCCGTTCAGACAACCAGAAAGCTCTCGAGATCGTGACACAGACGTTGCCGCTCCTCGAACAAGTTGGCCTCCAAGGCCGGGATCTCATTGGGTTGGGATCCGCCGGCAAGGTAAACTTATGGATCTTGGCCGCGAACGCGCAGGCCAAGGCGGGAGATAAAGAGGACGCCGCGCGAACCTTGCAGCGCGCCGTTGCGCTGTTGCAGCGCGGCGTTGCGCTGGCCGCGGCAAATACCAACAACGGTGAGATATTAAAATCCATGCAGGGCGGCTTGATGACGGATGCGGAGATGCTTCGGTCTTTAGAACTCACCTCCGAGCAGCAAGCCGAGCAGCAACGCGCCATGAACCTCGCCGCCGAGCAGCAAGCCGAGCAGCAAGAGATGTACGGAGGCATGATTGTGCTCGCGGTGGAACAGGCCAAGTTCGGGGACACCGCGGGAGCTTCAAACACCTTCCAGACCGCCATCAAGGCCAGCCAACCCTCTAGCTCGCCCAAGACGTGGCTGCCACTCCGAGGCTTCGCCCAAGTGCAACTACAGATTGGCGACCGCGCCGGCGCGCTCAAAACTTGCGCACTGGAGGTTGAGCGCATCAACGCCGAGGAAGGCCCAGTGAGGCCGGACGTGGAGCGCGGTGACATCGCTCAAATCGAAGCGGAAGCCGGTGACATCGAGGGAGCTCTGGCCCTCGCTCGCTCCATGCGCTCCAGGGACACCAAAGAATATCAAGAGCAGGCGTTCGGCATAATTGCCCGGCAGCAAATCCAAAACGGGGACTTTCGTGGCGCGCTGGCGACGGCCCGGCTGTTAGGCTCTAAATGCTTCTCCTATTTAGAGGAAATCTCACATGCCCAGGCCAGGAAAGGCGATACCCAAGGCGCGATGCAACAGATCGAGATGTGGAAGGACATTCCGCCCGACCAATCACTTAGCCCGCAGCAACGACAACAAGCACTCGAATTCTGGCTGGCAAACATGGTCAATGCCATTGCGCTGGGCGCGGCCGAAGGAGGAGACTTCCAGACCGCGTTAAAGACTGCGGCTCGGATGCCGACAAACAGCGACAAATTCGGGGGCTGGCTCAACAAAAACACCACCTTGGGCCAGATCGCGATTGAACAAGCCAAGGCCGGTCAGGTCAAGCAGGCGATGCAAACGCTCGACGCGATTGACAACAAACAAAGTCCAGCCTTCACCGGCTCCCTCCTTTCTGTCGAAATTGAAGCTGGAGACTTCGCGGCGGCGCTGAAGGCAACCGAGTCGTTGACCAATCGCAATCAAAAGGCCCGGAGTTTCTTCACAATCGCCGTACGCCAGGCCACGGCTGGCAAGACGAACGCGAACGAGGCTCGCAAAACTCTCAGACAAGCAGCCGCAGCGGCCGAGGAAATCGAGACGGCGACTGTGCCGGCCTTCCTAAATCCTTTCAGCAACAAGTTGGGCCTGCTCGAGCAAATTGCCCGGCAGCAAGCAGCCGTGGGCGACCACGATGGCGCCCGGCAGACTTTGCGGCGCGGGCTGGAATTCGCCGAGATCAAAGAATCGGACACGCGCCCGCCTCTTAATGTGCTGTTCGACAAAATGGGGGCGCTGAATGGGATCGGGACCATCCAGGCGGAGATGGGAGATTGGAAAGCTGCGCAGGAAACGCAGCAAACGATTGTGAAATGGAGCGAGAGCGAACCGACATTTCGTCAGAGGGGGGTCGGGGCTCGGGGTGGTAGTGGCGTTGGCCCGGTCGCGGGCCAAAGCTGGCGACGCGCAGGGAGCGCTGGATGTGGCCGAAAAAGAAACGCAACCAGAGGTTAAGGCCCTGATGCTCTTGAGCATCGCGGATGGAATACTAAGCGCAGAGTCCAAGTAAAGCATTTCCACCCAACGGGCGATGCCGTCATCGTCATCGTCGGCCTGCCGGATGCGGCGGAAGGAATCGTTCGGCGGCGGTCCGGTCGGGCATATCGTCACCGTCAGGAACGGTTTTGGCTTTGGGCCGGCGATTGAGGATGGGGCATCCGGGCAACGTCATCCAAGGGATCTGGGTCCGGGCGACTGCCCCGGTGTGCGGCTGCGCAATCGAAGTTGCCGGACTTCGTGAAGGCATTTGGGAGCCGTTGGCGCATGAATAATTGACGGCCCAATGAAATTAGAACAGAACTAGCAAAAAGCATGAAAACAAGCGTCTTCCCTAAAACCGCCCCGTTGTCAAAAAGTGCCTTGGACAAGCCGCGGGTGCCAGTGTGGCTCAAGTGGGCCTACACCGCCTTCATGATGGTGTTCGTGCCGGTTTATTGGGTGAACTACGGGCCGACCAATTTTATCTACTTCTGTGACGCGTCCTTGTTCCTGACCTTGTTCGCCGTCTGGATGGATAACGCGCTGCTGGCTTCCATGTCAGCGGTGGGGATTCTCGTGCCGCAATTCTTCTGGTGCGTGGACTTTGGCGCTGAGTTGCTGGGTTTGCACCTGACCGGGATGACGGGCTATATGTTTGACGCGCAGCGGTCTCTCTTCCTGCGCGGGCTTTCGCTCTTTCACGGCTGGCTGCCCTTCCTGCTCTGCTATCTGGTTTTCCGGCTGGGCTATGACCGGCGGGCCTTGAAGGTGTGGACCGCGCTGGCTTGCGTGCTGAGCCTCGCGGCCTTTTATCTGCTGCCGCCGGCGGGCGCAATACTGGCCGACCCGAAATGGCCGCGGAATATAAACTACGTCTTTGGCCTCGATGACGCCCATCCGCAGACATGGATGAAGCCGGGACAGTACCTGGTCGTGTGGTTTCTGGCTTTGTTCACGCTGGCCTACGTGCCAACGCATCTGGTGCTCACCAAACTGACCGCGACGCGCGCTGCCCGGATCCCATCATGAAAACACAAACCGCCATCACACCGGAGGTTGGGCAGCGCGGCTTCTGGGCGCTCATCGTCACGCAATTCCAGGGCGCGTTCAGCGACAACGTCCTGAAAAATCTCGTCATCTTCATGATCATCGGCATGAACGTGTCTCTGGCCGAAAAGCACAAGATCGGCGAGCTGGTCGGCGCGCTGTTCTCGCTGCCGTTCATTGTATTTTCCATGGCGGGCGGTTACCTGGCGGATCGTTTCAGCAAGCGGACGATTTCCGTCGGCGTCAAGATTTTTGAAA
>JBEKUQ010000347.1:0-4270 GCA_049514835.1 Verrucomicrobiota bacterium
GATCAGGACCTTGCAGCCTTCGCGGACGAGGCGCAGGGAGATGGCCTGGCCCAAGCCCTGCGCGCCGCCGGTGACGATGGCGATCTTGTTGTTTAAGTCCGCGCTCATGTTTTTGGGAATTGTTTCACAAGGGCTTCTTCGGCCTGTTTGTTCCAGTGACCGTCGGACAGCGGAAGGGAGCCGCCCAGTTCGGTCAGCGGGGTGAGTTTCAATCCGCGGCAGGAAGGGTAAACCAGAATTTTGCCGGGCATGAGATTTTTTTCCACGGCCCGGATGCCGTCAATCGCGCCGTCCAATCCGGCCACGGCGGCGACGGACAGATTGGTGTCGAGGCGGCGGGCAATGACTTTGGCCAGGACCTGCTTCATGTCCTCGAGCACCGAACCGCTGGTGCCGATGAAGTAAAGTTGCTTTTCGATGTAGGCGTCGAGATCCAGGGCGGCGGTCTTGTCGGCGGGAATGCCGGCGAAGATGTTGACGAGGCCGCCGGGGGCGGCGTCCAGGACGGCCTGGGCGACCAGAGCGGGGACGGGGGCCATGAGGACGATGTAGTTGAACTGGCCGGGAGGCTTGTCTTTGGACGGATTGTAGGGGCGCAGGGTGAGATTGTTTTTGGCGGCCAAAGGCCCGGCCAGCTTTTGCAGGACGGCCAAACGCTCGTCGCTGAGGTCGCCGGCGAAGACGGTCACGCCGGGCACGCCCTGGCAGAGGTCGCGGATGACGTGCATGGTGCCCATCGGGCCGGCGGCGCCGATGAGGTTGATGGTGTCGTTGGGGCGGATTTCCGCGGTGGCCGGAATGGCGGCCATGGCCGCGGCGGCGTCCCGGCCCGGCGTGCCAATCAGGCGGAGGCCCCCATAGTGAACGCGCCCGACCTGGCACACGACCGGGCGGCCAAACTTGCCGCCGGCTTGCACCAGGTTGAACAACCCGCCGGCCGCGACCTTGGGAAAAAGCCGTTCCACCGTCGCGGGGTTGGAGCCAAAGTAGATGACGTCGTCAAAAGCGGCGTTGCTCAGTTCGGCAATTTTGCCGGCGGTGGTGAAGGTGGTGGTCTTGGGTTTGCCCGGCAAACTCCAGAGGCGGCTTTTGTCCACCAGCGTTTCGCCCACCACGAGCATCTGGCCGCCGGGCTTGAGGGTCTGGCGTTGCTTCTCCGCGTAGGAATCTTCCACGCACGCCCACGGCTCGACCAGGGCGATGGCGGAGGCGGACAAATCTTCCGGGACGGGAATGAGCATGGATTCGCCCTCCGGGGCGGTGATGACCCGTTCGTCAAGAAGAACATACTCCTGCAGCGCGCCTTCAAAATTGTAGCCGAAGGCGGAGTTGGAATGGGCGGTGGGCAGCCAGCGATAATCGGTTTGCACCAGGTAGCGCTCGCCCGGCTTGTGCCGCTGGACTTTCGCGCCAACCTGGACGATCCGGATCACCGTCTCATGGCCCGGCACCGTCGGTTGGCCGCCCGGCACGTAGTGGGGCATTTCCCGCAGAGCTTCCTCCTCCAGCCCGGCGGTGATGGAGGATTTGCGGGCGTGGCCGGAGAACTGCTTGAGCAGCTTGAGGTCCGAGAAGCACAAGCCGACCACTTCCACCCGCCCCAGGACCTGATGGGGGCCGGGTACCAGGACGGCCTTGCATTCGTTGATGCGCAACTGGTCCGGGCCGACCAATTGCACGGCGCGCTGTTGTTTGGGGAGGGCGGTGTCCGGCATAATTTTGTTCACTCAATTTGCGCCAGAATATGGCCGGGCGCAACCGTCGCGGTCAAGCCGCGCAACCGGTCCTCGTTGGCCGGCCGCAGTTCGCGCCCCAGCCTCTCAAAGAATTCGTTCTTGGCGGGAATCGTGGCAAAGGCCGTGGCCGCCCACTGGCTCCGGTAGCCCAGGCCGCTCTGGCGCTGCAAGACCGAGTGGGCGTAAAACAGATGCGCGCCGCGCAGGAACACCGGAAGCAGCGGCTGGAGTTCCGCCGTGTCAAATGAATCCACAAACTTGTTGCCCGGCGAATTCATCTCCGTCCCCACCAGGATCGGCCAATGACGCTTGCCCGCCAGCGCCACCGCGTCATAAAGATTCTGCAGCTTCTGGTCCCGCAGGCCGGGCGTGTAATTGCGGTCCGGGATGAGGTTCAGCGCCGCCGCCCCGGAGGCCATGCCGACGTCGAACAACTCCTCCAGGCTCTTCTCCCCCTCGCTCGTGCCGTCCAGCCACGTCAGCGTCGGAATCGCGCCGGACTCCAGCACAAAACGGTTCATCTCCGCCATCAAGGGAAAAGAGCCTTCCCCCGGCTGCACGTAACCGGCGCCGCCTTTTTTCATCGTCTTGGCGCGAATCAGGTTCTGGAGTTCCGGGCCGGGCGGCGGCGCGTCGCCCAGTTTCTGTCTCCAAAAAGCGGCGCGGGCGGCGGGCTCGGGAAACACCCGGGCGGCCTTGCGCTCGAAGGCTTCGCAGAGATGGCGCTCGGTGGCGTTGCCCTTGGGCGTCAGCGCCGCCACCTCCTTCTCGTAATCCAGTTCCACCGGCTGCAGATAGCGGTTGACGCGCCCCAGCAGATCGCGGGTCCGCCCAGCCGCGGCGCGGCGCATTGCCGCCAAAAACGGATGCGGCGCGGCGCTGGTGAAGCCCACCCCCATGTGATAGGCGATGCCCGGCTCTCCCGGCGAATTGATGACGCGCGTCGCAAACTCCGGGACAAAGGTGCGCGATTCCAGGCTGACGCACGTCTTCAGGCCCAGCAACCGGCCGGCTTCCAGAAACTCTTCCAGGCCGTCCAGCACATCGAAATCAACAATTCCCGCCGCCGCCAAACCGGCTTTGCGCGCCAGCCAGGCAAATTTGGAGGGGGAATACCCGCAGGCATTGTAGGAAAAGAACGTGTGCGCGTGCAGATTCACGCTGCTTCCCGGTTCCGCCAGCGGGATCAATCCTTCCCCGGCCTGCCGCCACAGAGCGGCCAAAGCCCGGCGGCGTTGGGCGCGATCCAGACTATCCAGTTCTTGTTCCAGCGATGCGGTCATTGGCAAAACTTCTCAAACCAAGGCAGCACGTTAGCGTGGATCGCCTCCAGATCAATCACAAAGACCCTCGCCGCCTCCCGCCGGGGGCATTTCGCTTCTTTGGGTTCCCCTCTTAATCTTAATCCTAATCTTAATCTTAATCTCTGCGTTTGAAGAGTAAGAGTAAGATTAAGATCAAGAAATCGGAAATGACCACCCAAAATGTGAAATGCGCCCCCTCCCGCCTCCTTGCTTCTGCTTGATGATGCAGAAGTTGCGCGGCGCCGCTCCCGGTATTCCACCGAAAACGTGGAAGCACCGTCAATTCTTGGGCTTGGCGTCCGTTTCTTTCATCCGCTTGGCCACGATTTCGGTGGTGGCGAAATCGCCGACCTTGCGAGTGAGCTTGATTTCGTCGCCGGCGATCTTGCCCGTGTACTCGACGTCAATCTCCTGGTCCTGGAGTTTTAACGGCTCGGTAAAGGTAATGTCGCTGCCGGTCACTTTGCCCTTGATGTCGGCGGTGGTTTTCTGGTCCTCGACCTCGCGGGTGGCTTTGCCGGTCAGCGTGGCGCCGTCCAGCTTGAATTCGTAGGTGTATTTTTGGTGCCCGACCTGGCTGTCGAATTCGGACTGCCACTTGCCGGTCACGGCCACCGCCGCGGACGCCCCGGCCTCTTTCTCGCGTTTGGCCACGATTTCGGTGGTGGCGAAGTCACCCACTTTGCGGGTGAATTTGATTTCGTCGCCCGCGACCTTGCCGGTGTATTCGATGCGCAGGTCCTGGTCCTGGATCTTGACGACTTCGACGAAGCTAATCTCGTCGCCCTTGATTTTGCCTTCCTGGACGTCGTTGGTGGCTTTTTCGCCGTCGCGGTCGCGGAAGCATTTGCCCGTGAGCTTGTCCCCGTCGGCCTTGAATTCGTAGGTGTATTTCACCTGGCTGTCCTGCACCTGGAATTCGGATTTCCAGCGGCCGTTGACGTCGGCGGCGCGGAGGGCGCCGGGCAGGCCGAGGAGCAGGGCGGCGGCGAGAATTGTATTGGAGAATGTCGTTGCTTTCATAGGTTAAACTGGATCGTTGCGTTGCGGGAATTGTTCTTGCGGCCGGCCGAAAATGTCAATCAGAAACCTCTGCAAAACGCCTGTAGGGGTGCATTTCACTTTTTTGGGTTCCCCTCTTAATCTTAATCCTAATCTTAATCTTAATCCCCCTCTTGTGCTTGAAGATTAAGAGTAAGATTAGGATTAAGATTAAGAAATCGGAAAAGA
>JBEKUQ010000348.1:0-4265 GCA_049514835.1 Verrucomicrobiota bacterium
TTTCCGGTGCTGGATTTTGCCGGCGGGATGGTGGTGCATGTCAGTTCGGGCGTCTCGGCCCTGGTTTGCGCGCTGGTGCTGGGCCGGCGCATCGGTTTCCCGGCCGAGCCGATGCCCCCGCACAATGTCGTGTTGAGCCTGATGGGCGCGGGGCTTTTGTGGGTCGGCTGGTTTGGTTTCAATGCCGGCAGCGCGCTCAATTCCGGGGCGCTGGCCAGCAGCGCGTTTGCGGCGACGCATTTCTCGGCGGCCGGGGCCGCGCTGGCCTGGGGGACGACCGAGTGGCTCCTCAAGGGCCGGCCCAGCGTGCTGGGCGTGGCTTCCGGCATGGTCGTCGGCCTGGCCACCATCACGCCCGCCTCCGGCTTTGTCACCATTCCCGCCGCGTTCCTAATAGGTTTGACAGGCGGGGTGGTTTGCTACCTGGCGGTGAGCAAACTCAAACAATGGCTGCGCTACGACGATTCGCTGGATGTTTTCGGGGTTCACGCCATGGGCAGCGCGACCGGCCTGCTCCTGTTGGGCGTCTTCGCCAGCGCGGACGTCAACGCCGCCATCGGCAGCACCTTCGCCGCCGGCGGCAAGGTGGTCTCGCTCGCCGGCAGCCCGGCGCAGTTGGCCAACCAATTGCTCGGTCTGACCTTCACCGTGGTCCTGGCCGGCGCCGGAACCTACCTCATCCTCAAGGTGGTGGGCGCGCTGGCCGGCCTGCGCGTCACGCCGGAGGAGGAGGATTCGGGATTGGACCTGAGCCAGCACGGCGAGAGCGCCTACAACGATTAACCCCGCATTGTCATGAAGAAAATTGAAGCCATCGTCAAGCCGTTCAAATTGAACGACGTCAAAACCGCCTTGAACGAAATCGGATTGCAGGGAATGACCGTCTCCGAGGTCAAGGGTTTTGGCCGGCAGAAGGGCCATACCGAAATCTATCGGGGCAGCGAGTACACCATTGATTTCCTGCCCAAGATGAAGATCGAAATCATCCTGCCCGACCAGGCGGTGAAGGCCGCGACGGACGCCATCCAGCGGGCCGCCCACACGGGAAAGATCGGCGACGGAAAAATCTTCGTGCTCCCCGTGGAAACCGCCATCCGCATTCGCACGCAGGAGGAAGGGGACGTCGCCATCTCCACTTGAGGCCGGGCCGGGGCGGACTGGATTTCGCCGCGCAAGAACAAACCAAGATTCGACTTGACATAATGCCGGTCAGGGCGCGGCCCGCCGGTTGAACGCCACCGCTTCTTCATACCGCACCCCGCTCCCGCCGAAAATATCCAGGGCCGACCCGATGGTCAGGTCAACCCGGCCCGCGCCGGCCCGCTCCACCTCCTCCAGGTCGCGCAACTCTTTCGCCCCGCCCGCGTAGGTCACCGGAATCGGCGACCCCCGGCCCAGTATTCGCACCAGCTCCAGGTCCACCCCGCGGCAAAGCCCCTCCACGTCCACCGCATGGACCAGGAACTCGTCGCACCACCGCGCCAGCTCCCGCAAGGTCCGCTCCTCCACCTTCAGCGCCGTGAATTTTTGCCAGCGGTCGGTCACCACAAAATAATCGCCGTCCTTGACGCGGCAGCTCAGGTCCAGCACCAGGTTCTTCCTGCCCAGCGCCGCCGCCAATTGCCGCAAACGCGCCTCCTCCAGCCGCCCTTCCCGAAAATGCCAAGAAGTCACAATCACATGCGAAGCCCCCGCGTCCAGAAAAGAGCGGGCGTTGTCAATAGTAATGCCGCCGCCGACCTGCATTCCGCCGGGGAAGGCCGCCAGCGCCTCCCGCGCGGCGGTCTCATTGCCCGGCCCGAGCATGATGACGTGCCCGCCGCGCAGAGCATCGCGCCGGTAGAGCTGCGCGAACCAGCGGGCCGGGCGTTCCGAGACAAAATTCGTCCGCAACGCCGCCGGGTCATCGCCGAGCGAGCCGCCGACAATTTGTTTGACCTTCCCCTCGTGCAGATCAATGCAGGGCCTGAACATGCCCTCAAACTAGAGTTCCATCGTCCCGCCGCAAGGCCAAAGTTCTTCATTTCCCTGGGTAGGGACGGCGCGCTGCGCCATCCGGGCGTCGCAGCGCGACGCCCCCACCTTTGAAGAAACCTGTGCGGCGCCCGATTGCCCAATCTACGCCCTACGGCGCCGGGAGCCGCAGGCGCAGGAAACGCGGCCAGTAGAGCGACGGGTCGTTGAACAAATCGGAGAAATTGTTCGAGTTGACAGCGTAAGTCAGAATCAATTCGCCCGGACCGCCCAGTTCCGGGTGCGCCTTGCCGGCGTAACAAAAAAGCGGCCGGGAGGGTTTGGCTTCGGGACAATGATAGATCACGCGGCGGCCGCTCCACGGGCCGGCCGGCGTGTCCGACTCCCGCAGCACGATGTCGCCGGAAAGGTCCGGCGAATAAACGGCGGCAAACCGGCCCAGCGCCGGGGCAAACCGCACCGTCCCCTCCGGCGGCGCGTCGGAGAAGATGGCCGTGGCCGCGCCCGCGTCTTCCCGCCATTGGCCCGCGCCATAAAAGCGCCATTGCTGGAAATCATCGAGCGACTCCTCCGGCACGCGGGCCACGGTGGCGCCGCGCGCGCGCGCGGAGCTTCCATAGACGTAGATAAAACCCCGGTCCCTCGCCACCGACCAGCCGTAGGCCGTGGCCGGCTTTTTGGAAAAGTCGGCCAACGGCTCCTGTTTCAGCGTGATTTTCCAAGAGGCGGGCGGGTCGTCGGGATTGGGCACGAACGCCAGCCGCGCGGAAAAAACCTTAAAGCCCCAGACCGAGTTCTCACCCGTGTGCCGGACTTCCATGAGAAAGACAAACAAACCGCGCCGGGTGCGGATTCCGTCCCAGGGCCAGAAAAAACTGTTGGTCGAGTCAGGCGGCGCGAAGACGGCGGCCGGTTCGGCGCGGCTGTTGGTGCGGTAGAAGAATTGCGGCGGGCCGCCGATGGTTTGCAGGGCAATCGAATTGTTGATCATTTTGGCGTTGCGCCTTTTGCCGTCGCGCACCTCGCCCACAATGCTGTCGCCAAAAAGCCAGAGCGTGGTGCGACTGTCGAGGGGGATGGAATAATCAGCGTCCGCGCCAATCCAGCCGTTGGTGCGCTGGAAAAGAGCGTCCAGTTCCGGGGTGGGCGTGGCCGGGCCGGAGGCGGCGTGGAGCGGGAGCGCCCCGAACAGGAACCACCAAAGCGGGCATTTTGACCCGTGACGCAATCCAAACATAAATCATCAAAGGGATCGAGTCAGCCGGGCCAGCCTGGCCAGCAGGAGGCGCGGCGTGATGATGTCAATACCGAAAGGTTTTTCCAGCGCCAGCAAGTCGTCGTTGCGCGACACGATGACTTTCGCCCGCGCGGCCAAAGCGCACGCCAGATAAGGGTCATCCTTTGCATCCCGGCTGCGTGGCTTGCCCAGTGGCGACGGGTCAACCACCCTCACCTGGTTGCAATACCAGTTCAAAGTGGTAACGGGCGGGTATTTGACCTTGTGACCGCGACCCTCCAGAAGAATCCGCAGCTCTTTTAAAGTTTCCTCAGTGGCGTAAGCGATGACTTGCCGGTGAGCCATCGCCAGCAAACAACGATGGGCTTCCCCGTGCCAGCCGGCACCGGAGAAAACCACCCCCGCATCAAAGACGACATTCACTTCTTTTTCTTCCGTCGGGCTTTGAGGTAGGCATACATCTCGGCCATTTCCTCATCCGATGGATCGCCCAAGGGCGCGCCCCGGATTTCCTTTTCCAAAAAAGCCACGTCCTGTTTGATTTGTTCCTGGATTTGTTCCTGCCGGCGGTTGCGGATGAGGTGGCGCATGTATTCGCTCATGGAATCAAAGGCGTGCGCTTCCGAGTCCGACCGGGCGAACTCGGCCAGCTCCGGGTTCAACGAAATGTTTATGGTGACGGCCTTCATGTCCTTAAAATAATTCGTTGGCAGCTTATGTCAAGGCTTGCCAAGGAATGGGCAGGTCATGGATGGAACTGGGTGACTGGCGCTTTGTCCGGGGCGCTCATGGGCGCTGAAAAACGGTGTAGCGATAAATCCCAAATGTTCCCATCCCCGGCCAGCGCGTGTTGTTGCCGGATTCATCCCCGTTCAACCGCCGTCCCGGCGCCCAGCGGCCATCCACGTTGATGCTGTCGTCAAAGCTCCCCAGGACAACGTTTCCCCGCGCTGGATTGTTGGGGGTGAAGGTCACGTTCATCGGCCCGCCGACAAAAACGTACGCGCCGGGGCCGGAGGCAATGACCAGCCGCGCGGGCGACGCATTGGCAACA
>JBEKUQ010000349.1:0-4257 GCA_049514835.1 Verrucomicrobiota bacterium
GGCCAGTTCATAAGAGGATTTCATTGGGTAGGGTGGGTGGTGCTGTTTTATTTTTTCTTCCAGGGCATGTCGGGAAATTTGGCCGGGACGGGCGGCGGCGGCTTGGGCCGGGCGGCTGGCAAAGTGGATTCGGCCTCCGGCCGCGCGGCAGGAGCGGCCATGTCGCCGCGCCAGGACGCGATGCGCGCCTGCAAGGCGTGGTGTTCGGCGGTCTTTTTGTCGCCGGCCTTCATGTAGGCGCGGGACAAATTGGTGTGGACCATCTGGTCGTTGGGCCGCATTTTTTCCGCCTTGTGCCCCTCGGCAATGGCGGCGGGATAATCGCCCTTGACGTAATAAGCGCCACCCAGGGCCAGTTGGGCGTCGAAATGATGCGGGTCTTCGGCGAGGATGGCTTGCAAGCGTAGGAGGGCGGCATCGGCTTGGCCGGTGCTGAACTCGAACATCGCCTCATCAAATTGCTCCTGCAAAGTCATGTGCGGTTGGAATATACGCCGACCGCCAGCGGAATGGCGAGCCTGACGTGATGGGAAGCATGGGACGCATGGGACGAATCGGACGAATGACACAAAGAACCTGTCTGTCCTCCAGGGATGGATAATTAGCTCTTTTCTCCTTGCCTTCGCGGCGCTGGTCAAATCTGCTTGTGTCCGTTTATGCACCAGCTATTCCGCCGCAAGTCGCTGGACCGCCTGGTGGGGGAAACGATCGAGCCGAAGCACCAGCTCAAGCGGGCGCTTGGCCCGGTGCATTTGACCTTGTTCGGCGTGGGGGCGATTGTGGGGGCGGGGATTTTCTCCGCCGTCGGCTCGGCGGCGGCGGGCGGGTCGGACCACATCGGGGCGGGACCGGCCATCATGGTATCCTTCTTGATCATGGCGCCGATTTGCGCGCTGGCCGGGCTGTGCTACGCGGAATTTGCCTCCATGGCGCCGGTGTCCGGGTCGGCCTACACGTATGCTTACGCGACGCTGGGTGAGTTGATGGCGTGGATTATCGGCTGGGACCTGATTTTGGAATACGCGGTGGGCAATGTGGCGGTGGCGATTTCGTGGTCGGGCTATTTTCAGGCGCTGCTCCATTATCATTGGCCGGGCTGGCTTGGGGTGGACTTCCGCTCGGCGTTGCAGGCGTTTCACAAGGTGGCGGAAGTAACGGCCACAAATGGTGATGTTTCCGCCTTGGGTGACAATGTGGTGCGGGCGGCGCAGGCCTGGCAGGACGCGCCGCATCTGCTCGGCGTGCCGGTTATCTTCAATCTGCCCGCCTTCGCCATCGTCATGCTGCTGACCTGGGTGCTGGTCATCGGCATCAAGGAAAGCGCGTGGTTCAATTCGGCCATGGTCCTCCTTAAACTGGCCATCCTGGTGTTCTTCCTTGGCTTGGGGGCGTTTTATCTGAAACCGGAGAACTGGCACCCCTTTGCGCCGCATGGTTTTAAAGGCATCGCCAGCGGGGCGGCCATCATCTTTTTTGCTTACATCGGATTCGACGCGGTGTCCACGGCGGCGGAGGAAACCCGCCAGCCGCAACGCGACATGCCCATCGGCATCCTGGGCAGTCTGGGGATTTGCACCGTCCTTTATGTCGCAGTCGCGGTGGTGCTGACGGGAATGCTGCCTTCGAGCAAACTGGATACGGCCGAACCGCTGGCGACCGCCTTCACCGGGTTGGGCATGGATTGGGCGGTGGTGATCATTTCCGTGGGCGCGCTGCTGGCCAACGCCTCGGTGTTGCTGGTCTTTCAATTGGGCCAGGCGCGCATTTTTTTCAGCATGGCGCGGGATGGTTTGCTGCCGCCCTGGGCCGCCGCCGTGCATCCCAAATATCGAACGCCTTACCTGTCGACAATTCTGATCGGCCTGCTGGTGGCGGCCTTCGCCGGGGTGATGAATATAGATGATATGTTGGATCTCTGTAACATTGGCACCGCCTTCGCCTTCATTCTCGTGGCGGCGGGAGTGATCATGCTGCGCCAGAGCGACCCGGACCGCCCGCGCGGTTTCAAGACGCCCTGGGTGCCGTGGGTGCCGATTGCCTCGATTCTCTCCTGCTTCTGGCTGATGGCGGCGATGCCGCTCAAAACCTGGTTGCGGTTTGTCATCTGGCTGGTGGTGGGGCTGGTAATCTATTTCTGCTACGGCTTCTGGCGCAGCAAGCTGCGGGAAAGTGCAGAGCGAAGTGGAAACGATGTCAGAGAAATGGGGTCAGAAAAATGAGGTTGGGGCGCTTCGTTCTGAAGGGGAGGGCGTATGATGTTTCCGACATGGATACTTCTGACATCCTCTTAAATCGGAAATGGTTTATACACGAAGCCATTAATAACCATAAAACCAGCCGTTCAGTCAGGCCCGCGGCCAACGTAATGGGTCAGTGATGACCGGGCCGGCAAAGGCAGGGCTCCCGGCAGGCCGGGACTGCCCGCCGCGGGTCTCTGGCAGAAGAAGCAACGTTGCACCACTATCGTGGGTGGGCAGGGGACTGCCCGCCCTACCCCCGTGGCTGACGCATTGCCGGCCAAGGGACCGTGCAAAAATAACTTCCGATTCACCGGCAACCTTTGGAACAAGGCCATGGCCGAGAATGGAGAATTGGTCATTGAAAATCTGTCATTGGCAATTGAAAACTCCTCCTCCAATTGCCGATGACAGATTTTCGATTTTCAAATCCCAATGGCCTTCAAATTTGCGCCTCGTGGGCGCCAATTCGACCCTGTTGGAATTGCGCCTGATGATCGGAACTTGTTTTTGCACGGCTCCCAAGCCGGCGGGGAGGGGGGCAGGACGGCGCCAAGGCATTGGCCGAAGGGGTGTTTTTTCCGACCCAACCATCAGGTAACTAAAGCATCTTTTTGCCGCGATTTGCCCCTTGACGATTTTCGGGGGATGGTTAATATGTGGTCGTAGCTTTAAATTGTATTGCTGGATTCGTCCAGCGCGCAAAGTCGGAGAGCCAGGATCTACCGGCTTTTTTATTCCCCGCAGGGGGAAAGTGAAGGCATTATGAACGCCGATTTTTTGGCAGTCTTGGAATTCTGGGAGCGGGAAAAAGGGATCAGCCGGGACATCTTGGTCTCCGCCGTGGTGGAGGCGCTGACGGCCGCCGCCAAGAAGGCGGTTGGCCCGGCCCGGGATTTGCGGTGCGTGATTGACACCAAGAACGGCGACATCAAGGTGTTTGCCAAACTGCTGGTCTCGGAAAAAGTGCTGTCCAAGCACGATCAGATTTCGGTCTTTGACGCGCGGCGCCTCAAAGCGGACGCCAAACTGGGGGATGAAGTGGAAGTGGAGGTCACGCCGTCGGGCTTCGGACGGATCGCCTCGCAATCGGCCAAGCAGGCGCTGATGCAGCAAATCCGCCGGGCGGAAAAGGACCTGATCTTCACGGAATTCAAGGACCGGGTGGGGGACATCATGAGCGGAGTGGTGCGCCGGTTCGAGCGGTCGGATGTGACGATAGACCTGGGGAAGTACGAGGCGCTGCTGCCCAATCGCGAGCGGGTGCCGACCGAGGAATATCAGGTGGGCGAGCGCATCCGCTGCTACGTCAAGGCGGTGGAGACGGGGCAGCAAGGCCCGGAAATCATCTTGTCGCGGGCCGATCCGCAGTTTGTCATCAAGCTTTTTCAATTGGAAGTGTCGGAAATCAACGACGGGACGATCGAAATCAAGGGCATTGCCCGCGAACCGGGCTTCCGCACCAAGCTGGCGGTCCACACCCGCGATCCGAAGGTGGACCCGGTGGGGGCGTGCGTGGGACTGCGCGGGCAGCGGGTCAAGAACATAGTCCGGGAACTGAACAACGAGAAGGTGGACATCATCAAGTGGGACGCCAACGTGAAGACCTACATCGCCAACGCGCTGTCGCCGGCGCAGCTCAAGGCCTTCACGGTGGACGAGGCGCGGCGGCGGGTGAAGATCACGGTGGCGGAGGACCAGCTCTCGCTGGCCATCGGCAAGCGCGGCCAGAACGCGCGGCTGACCTCCAAGCTGACCGGCTGGCAAATAGACATCGAGCCGGAGACGGTCGTGACCCTGGGCTTTGAGGAGAAGGTGGCCCAGGCGGTGCAAAATCTGGCGGTGATTCCCGGCCTGACCGCCGAGCAGGCGAACATTTTGGTCCATGCCGGTTTTTTGACGCTGGACGATTTGTGCCAGGTGGAAGTGGCGGATCTGGAGCAAATCGAGCAACTGAAGGGATTTGGGGAGGCGATAGTGGCGGCGGCCAAGGCGGAGGCGGCGCGGCGCACGGTGGGCG
>JBEKUQ010000350.1:0-4251 GCA_049514835.1 Verrucomicrobiota bacterium
GCTGGCCCGTCTTGGCGTCCATAATCTGGCAAACGCTGGTGGATTCGCAGTGCGGGCAGCGGGGCGTCCCCTTCCATATTTTGTTCTCCAAAAATTCCACCGCCGCAAGCTCGTTTGAACACGCCAGCGGAATCTCTTTGATGATTTCCGACTTCGCCATGTTCGCTGTATCTTTTATTCTCATACCACTACTTTAAACCTTACGCACAGATTGTCAAGCCCAAAACAGCTATAATTTTGCGCTGGTTTTGTAATCGGTTCTGCCGCCTTTTTCGGCGCTTGACATCCTTAATTCTTGGGCTTTGCATTCCGGGCATGAACAATGAAAATGCCGACAATCCACCCCCATACTTTCCAACCATCGTTTTTGTGATTCAAGTTGCGCCTGAAATGCGGACGGTTGAAGAAGGTACATGGTCACGAATCGTAAAAAAACTCGAAAGTGACCCATCGCATACCAAAGGCGTGCAAACACTGACAGCAGGGACCTACCTGATAAACGTAATTGATGGACTGCCATTTCTCGGTCTTGCCATATATCAATGCGACCAAGAAAAGTTGCACTACCGAGTCGTAGTCTTTCAAGATGCGCCCAACATTCAGGACTTTTACGAACAGCTTTCACCAGTACCCGCCAATCAACGAAGTTGAATATCTAATGTTAAGTATGACGATATAGTTATTGTTCATTCTCGCCTTTGTGCGTTATCTTTATACTTCCGATAATTTATAATTGCGCCACACCCCAACATGCGCCTGAAACCAGACCTGCCAGAGCAAATCGAAGAGGTGATTCGCTGCAAGCGGCTTTTCCGCGACGGCCAGAAAATCCTTGTCGCCGTTTCCGGCGGGCTGGATTCGATGGTGCTGCTGGCGTTGCTCCAGCGCCTGGCCGCCGCCCATCGCTGGCGGCTCACGGTGGCCCACTTCAACCATCAGTTGCGCGGCAAGGAGGCCGACGCCGACGAACGTCTGGTCCGCGACACCGCCAATTCCCTCGGCTTGCCCCTGGTTGCCGGGAGCGGAGCTGTCAAAGAACATGCGCGGCGCCGCGGTTTGTCTCTGGAGATGGCCGCCCGCGAATTGCGCCATTCGTTCCTCGCCACAACCGCCAAAAATGGCGGCATTGCCAGTGTGGCCCTGGCCCATCATGCCGATGACCAGGTCGAAACCTTCTTTCTGCGGCTGCTGCGCGGCGCCGGCAGCCGGGGGCTGGGCGGCATGGACTGGCTGGCTCCCTCGCCGGCCGATGAACACATCCTTCTCGTCCGTCCCTTGCTGGAATGTTCCAAAGCTGATTTGGCAAGGTTTGCCCGGACCCGCCGCATTGCTTTTTCCGTGGATGCGACCAACGCCAGCCGCAAGATCCTGCGCAACCGCGTGCGCCATGAATTGCTTCCCCTGCTGCGCAAAGAATATCAGCCGGCCTTGCACCGTTGCGTCCTGCGCATGATGGAACTGGCGCGGGCCGAGGACGCGCTGGTCCGGCATCTCGGCGATCAATGGCTCGTTTCCCGGCGCCGCAAACCGTTCGCGCGGCTGCCGGTCGCGGTGCAGCGCCATCTCATTCAACGCCAGCTCCACGACCTCGGACAAGCGGTTGATTTTGATCTGGTGGAGCATTTGCGGACGAAGGTCCATCACCCCATAGCCGCCGGCCCCGGCCGTTTAATTGTGCTTGACTTCGCCGGCACGGTGGGCCTCCAGCCGGTCGAAAACACGGCATTCCGTGCCGCCTTTCTGCCGGTCCAGTTGAACCGCCGTGGCGCCGCGGAGTTCGGCCGGGTAAAGGTTTCCTGGGAACTGGCCGATAGCACCCAAATGAACTCTGCCCGGCGGCCCAACGCGGAGTGTTTTGATGCCGACAAGGTTGGCCCGCGGATTTGCCTGCGCCACTGGCAGCCGGGCGACCGCTTTCATCTCATTGGCGCCGCCGCCGCGGCCAAACTGCAGGACATCTTCACCAACCTCAAAGTACCCCGCGCCGAACGCCGCCGCCGCGTCCTCGCGGCCACCGCGCAAGGGGAAATCTTCTGGGTGGAGGGGCTGCGCATCGCCCAGGGCTTCCGGCTGGACAAAACGACCGTCCACAGGTTGAATTGGCGCTGGCAACGGGCCGGAGGAAACCCGTCAGCGGGGGGTTGCGGCTTTGCCCGGCCCATGATACTATAAGTGAGGAACTTAACTTAAAATGCCTGATTTGAACCGACTTAATGAGCCTGACCGGCACGATAAGCGCGGCGGGGATGTTCGCCTCCCGCAGCGCAGCATCCTGCTTTGGACCGGCATCCTTTCCCTGGTCCTGGTCCTTTTCCTCATCAACAAAACCACCGAGCCGCCCGTCAAGGAATTCACCCATTGGACCGAGCTCAAGGACCAACTGGACAAGAACAACCTCGTGCCCGGCACCGGCAAGATCATCTACGGATTGGACTCGCCCGACCTGAAACGCATCACGGGCAGTTACTACGATCCGGCCGGCCAGACCAAGACCATGACGCGATACAGCTTGGAAACCGCCTTGCCGGATACCATCACCACCAAACTGATGGAAACGGGCCTGTTCCAGTTCGCCAAGGGCAATAATTTGATGGTGGGCCTGCTCTACCAGTTGCTCCCCATCGCCCTCATTCTGGGCGTCATCTACTTCTTCATCATCCGCCAGATCAAGATGGCCGGCAAAGGCGCGCTGAGCTTCGGCAAGAGCCGCGCCCGCATGTTGAACAAGGAACGCAACAAAATCACCTTCAAGGACGTCGCCGGCGTCGAGGAAGCCAAGGAGGAAGTGTCCGAACTGGTCGAATTCCTCAAGGACCCGAAAAAATTTCAAAAGCTCGGCGGGCGCATTCCCAAGGGCATCCTCATGGTCGGCGCTCCCGGCACCGGCAAGACCCTCCTGGCCAAGGCCATCGCCGGAGAAGCCGACGCCTCCTTCTTCAGCATCAGCGGCTCGGATTTTGTGGAAATGTTTGTCGGCGTCGGCGCCAGCCGCGTCCGCGACATGTTCGAGCAGGCCCGCAAAAACGTGCCCTGCTTGATCTTTATTGACGAAATAGATGCGGTGGGACGCAGCCGCGGACACGGCTGGGGCGGCGGCAACGACGAACGGGAACAAACCCTCAACGCCCTGCTCGTCGAGATGGACGGCTTCGACACCCAGGACGGCATCATCATCATCGCCGCCACCAACCGCCCCGACGTGCTCGACCCCGCCTTGTTGCGGCCCGGCCGTTTCGACCGCCAGATCATGGTCAACCTCCCCGACGTGCGCGGGCGCGAAGCCATTTTGAAAGTCCACGCCCGCAACGTCAAACTCGACGCCTCCGCCAATCTCTCCGTCATTGCCCGCGCCACTCCCGGTTATTCCGGCGCCGATCTGGCCAATCTCCTCAATGAAGCCGCCCTCCTCGCCGCCCGCATGAACAAGAAAACCATCAGCACCGCCGAACTGGAGGAAGCCCGCGTCAAAGTCCGCATGGGCCGCGAGCGCCGCAGCATGGCCATGACCGAGGAAGACAAGAAATGCACCGCCTGGCACGAGGCCGGCCATGCCTTGGTCAGTGTCCTGCTCGAGCATACCTATCCCCTCCATAAAGTGACCATCATCCCGCGCGGGCAGACCCTCGGTTCCACCATGTCCCTGCCCGAAGACGACGTCCTGGCCCATCGCCGCAAGCAAATGCTCGATCTCATCGCCGTCACCATGGCCGGGCGCATTGGCGAAGAACTCATCTCCGGCGATATTTCCAGCGGCGCCGCCGGCGACATCCAGCAGGCCACCGCCGTGGCCCACTCCATGGTCTGCCAGTGGGGCATGAGCGACAAACTGGGCATGGTCCAATACGGCAACGACGGCGACCGCGTCTTCATGGGCCGCGACATGGTGCAGCGCCAGGACTACAGCGAATACACCGCCCAGGAAATTGACACCGAGGTAAAGCGCATCATTAACGAAGCTTATCAAAGGGCCAAGACCCTCATTGACTCCCATCGCGACAAACTGGAAATCATCGCCAACGCCCTCCTGGAATTCGAGTCCCTCGACGGCGAACAAGTCAAGCATATAGTGGCCGATGGCACCTTCACCCCGCCGCCTCCCGTCCCCAAGGTCGAACCCCCTTCCGGCGCCATCGCCGCCACCCCCTTGAGCGACACTCCCAAGCCCATTCCGCCCAAGCTCCCCGGCTACGGCACCCCTGCCCCCGCCCCAGTCTAAGAGCGTGTTTTGAAAATATCCCGGTCGGTCTTGCG
>JBEKUQ010000351.1:0-4240 GCA_049514835.1 Verrucomicrobiota bacterium
CGCCTCGGGACTGGAGGGGTAGGGCACGCCGCGCAGAGGCTTGACGCTATCGCCATCCCAAGTGGCTCCCTGGTGTGTGAAGGTGAATGGATCGTAGCAGTGGAAGGAATAAATCACGTTGCGATCCGGGAGCCGCTTGAGCTTATTCAGCCCGTCAATGCCGCCCCAGTTGGGCCCGGAAGTGACGATGGTGTGCTGCGGCGCATTTTGCCGGATGACGGCGGCCAGGCGGGCATTCAGGGTATTCCACTCCTCCTCGCGCCGGTCGAACACGGGCTCGTTGATGATTTCCAGGATGGTCAGTTCCGGGTCGAAACGGGAGAGCCGCGTCGCCAGCAATCCCCAGAACCGGACGAAGGCATCCTGCCAGGCAGGGTCAAGTTCAACGGCGCGGTCTTCGTTATGAATGTCCACCATGACCAGCAGGCCGGCCCGGTGAAACCGCTCGATGGCCGCTTCCAGGTATTTGGCGCGTTCCTCCCGCACGTCGCCGGTGGCCGGGTTCATGATCACCCCGGGCGCGACGCACAGGCGGACGTGCTTGAGTCCCAGGCGGGCCATGAACGCCGCCTCGGCCTCCGGGATGTAGCCGCTGAAATGTTCGGCGGATTCATTGCCGGGAAAGCGGAACCAGCGGCAGACATTGGCGCCGGTGGCCAGACGTTCCAGGCGGCGGCCAGGCACAGCGGGGACGGGAACGGCAGCGGGCAAAGAAATGGCGGCCAGGCTGCCAGTGGCCAGCGCAGTCAGGCGCAGAAAGTCGCGGCGGCTGATGGGAGGCAGATTCGTCATGCCCCATCCTTGCCACAGCGTCGCCCAAGACGCACTCCGTTTCTCCGTCAACACCTGGAAATGGAGCGCATCGACAGAGTCAATCGTTGATTCTCGCAGACGACCCTGTGGCACGCTTGGGTTGGTCCAACAAAGCTTTCCGGCCCACCAAAAATGGGCCTGCTCATCAAAGCGTGCTCGTGAGGCGGATATTCCCTTTTCGCTTTTCAAGTAACCACGGAGGAGGCAAATTCCAATTCATGAAAGCCAAGAGGAACATCACGGCCACAATAACTTGTGTGATCGCATTTTATGGTATGCCAGCGTTCCCGCAGTATTCGGGGCTGGCAGGATTATCGGAAGCGTTTCTCCGCGACTACAGCGCCGCGCAAGAAATGGTGAACCAAGCAAAATCCGCGGAACCACTCATCGCCCTGCAACGGCGCTGCACCAATGAGACCGAACAAGCTGAATTGGAGGTGTCCATTGGTCTGACATACAATCAGAGAACAGGGGTTGTGGACAATTCCAAGGCGGTGGTTCACTTTACTGCGGCGCTCGGACATGATCTTCCAGAAAAAACCTGCATCGAGATATTAATGTGGCGGGGCAATTCCCAAGAACAGCTCAAGAAGCCCAAAGAAGCGCTTGCCGATTATCTCAGGGGTTTATTGGCCTGCTCGTATTATGATTTAGCGGGAGGATGGCCCGAAATTCAGCCATCCAAAGTTCCGATTTTTATGAATTCCTCCGATCCAGAAAATGATCAGAGGGTAAGAGACTACAATCAGTATAGGAAGCGCATTGATTTCCAGAGATTTTTGCTGATGCAGCGATACTACTTTATTGACGCGGTAAAGAGAGTAAGACCAGAAGCAGCTAACAGCGATGGCGAAATTGTCAAAATCATCGAGACACTTTCTCCGGACTCCAGCAGGTACGGGACCATAATAAATTGGTTGAAATCAGAAAATAAGCGACCGTGGCCATGAAATTGCCGAGGACGAGGGTGCTAAATCATGCTTTGAGGCGTTTTTTACATCGGCCCAGGACGGCGACCGCCTTGCCCGCGAGCGTGCCGAAGCCGGCCGCGCCGCCGCGCCGCCGAGACGGCCCAACCGCGCCTGTTTACCGTCATCCGCTTGGACGAAGATTAACCCTCCACCCTATAAAATCACGCGGCAGGACCGGCAACGGTTCAACCGCGTCTGCTTTGTTGGGCATTTGCACCGTCCCTCGCGCCGGCCCAGACCCGCGCCAGGCAGAAAACAATTGCAATTGAAAGCGAGAAGATTCAGGCAGGTTTCAATGGCCCGCAGGCTTTCAGCGGACTTTCCGGGTCTGCGAGGCATTTCGCGAGTCGTCGTGGCCTTATGAAGGCGCGGGTGCGATGCCCGCGCCGTATTCTTTAAGCCTGCCAAAATGTCGCTTGAGCGAAGCGACGCACGCCTTCAACAGAAGCATCGGTTCTCGCCGCTCCTGACCCCGTTTGGCAATTATCCATTGCGACAGTGCCGCAGGCAGGCGATTTATGCCAATTTATCTTGCTCAGCTTGGCTTATGGCGTACGGTGTAGCTGCACGGAGCTCAGTTTACCAGGTGTCCGACTGCCATTGGGAACGGCAATCCCTCCCTCTTATTCTCCGCTTTTGGAAGCCGAAGCCGCAATGGCGGCTCAAACCTGAAAAAAACAGATCCAGAAGGCATAAGAATATGACCACAAATGCAGACCGAACCAGGTCTCCCCTTTCCACTGCGGCGTCGAAGCAAACTGGCATTGCTCCCAGTCCGAGGCATGATCGGCCCATGAAGAAGAACAAGCGCGGCAGGAAAGCGCTGGTTTCCGTCGCGGCCGAAACGCCGTCCGGGGCGGCAAAGCCAGCCCTCGTTCATCCCGTGGTGATCTACCCGTTCCGGCCCCTGGATGATTACGCCAACCTCCAGGAATTGTACCGTCTGGTCGCCCAACTGGACTCGCGAAAGCAGACCTATGCCCGCCCCATCACCGTCATTGACCGGAAGACCCATACCGCGGCCCTGCGGGACCAGCGCTACCTGCCGTTCCGCAACGGCGTCGTCGGCCGGCATTCGGACATTGTGGACGCCTGGTGCGTGGACACCTGCCAGATGTGGTATTGTGGTCTGGGGCTGGCGTTTGAGCGGGGCAAACCGGACGATGTTTACTGGCTGATTCCGGGCGATTTCAACTACGGCAGCGAGCTGGGAAGGCGGGTGCTGGGCCGGCTGCATGATCTTCCCGAAATTTGCGCCGAGCTGGGTCAGGATGTGTGCGTGGGCGAGATTGCCACGGACCACAACAACCCCAAGCAACTGATTGACACCTACGGCACCTTTGCCCTGCTCTATACCTGGTTTCCGGCCGAGGCGCGCGAGATCCGCCAATACACCGAGCGGCCCCGCTCGGAGTTCTTCGCCCTGCGCCACGACTTCCTGGGCCAGTTGCTTCATCGCCGCTGGTATGCCTACGAACAGACGGTGGTCACCCTCTTGCACGCCGTCTTCGGCCGCAAGCAGATCAGCCGCTTCCTGGTGGGCGACATCTCCGACCTGCCGGAAGGCCGCGAGAGCCTCACCTCCGCCATCCAGCAGGTCGAACGCACCGAACGCGTCCTCAAGACCCTCTGGCGCGAGCGCCATCAACACCAGGCCCGCTGGACCGCCGCCTATCGCCTGCTGGAAACTCAATCCGAACAGGTCCGGCGCACCGCCCTGATTCTCCTGGAGAACCTGCTCACTTGACCAGGCCAGCCCGCCAAGCCCCGGCCCTTTTGCCCCAGTCTTCATCTTGACATGAACTACCACGTTTACAGCGCCCATCGCAACTTGCGCCCCGTCAATTTCATCTGCCACGCGCCCCAGGCCAAACACGTCAGCCTGGTCGGCGACTTCAACCACTGGAACCCGAAGTCCCATCCCATGAGCCGCAGGCCGGACGGGGGCTGGTTGTTGCAGGTAGAGCTGCGCCACGGCCACCACCGCTACGCCTTCCTGGTGGACGGCCATCTCACCCTGGATCCCCGCGCCCAGGGCATCGGCCGCAACGACCAGGGCGAGCGCGTTTCCCTGGTGCCCGTCAGTTGATCCCTCCCCGCGCTAAAAGGTCACTTTGGCAACGCCTCAGTCGTGGTTGGTAGGGCGGGCAGTCCTCTGCCGCCGCACGAGGGTAGCGCGACATCTTCCTCAGCCACACTGCATTACGACATCGGCGGAACCTGTCCGCGTGAAAGTTTCACCCGGTATTGCGGCCACAGCGTTTTGATTTTTCCACGCAGGTTTCGCGGAAACAAATGGTCGGTGGTGACTCCCAGAACTTTGGCAAAAACGAAGAGTTCCACATCAGGCACGCGCCGTTCCTGATTTTCCAGTCTGGTGACGGAGAGCCGACTGGTATCCCATCCAAACAATTGCAACTGCACCGCAAGCTCGTCTTGGGTCCAGCCCTTTTGCT